>NZ_JBATWY010000068.1:0-3074 GCF_049672945.1 Haloferula sp.
ACTCGCGCAGCGAGGTGTGAAGAGGAGCCATTAGTCCGACGAATCCCGTGAGGCCGAGGAGAACTTTCGTCGTCCAGAATCGCGAGGCGGCGCTTCTCAAATGGATTCCAAAGATGATGATCCAAGTGAGCAACAAGAGGTAGAATAGCAGCATTTCTGTGCCGTAGGTCATGGCTTTCTGGAAACTCAGTGAGGGGCGAGAAAAGTAGGTGGTGGCCACGGAAGCGAGCGTTGTGCGGAGCGTGAACATTTGCACGAGTCTTGGCCCTCAATCGATCAAAGGCCAGACCACAGGACGGCGGCCGGCGTTTTGTCACCACGGTGTCATTGAAAAGGCTCGTTCTATGCGGAGAGACGAAGATAGTTCTTAGTCGAGAGTGTTAACAGCGGATCAAGTCACTGCGATCGTTCCCGATGCGGCCTCCTGCTCGGTACACGTGCCGGCCGCTGACTTCCACAGCATGATCCGCGAGCTGGCCGAACGATCGGGTCGGCGGTGGAAAGAGCTCTGGACCATCAGGCGACCTTTCCCGAGGCCGAGTATTTGAAGGCGGTTTGTTTGGCTTTCGACTAGCGATCTGGTCGTTCAGCGATTGGCGTGAATCGAGAAGGCAGTCCGAGCGGCTTGGATGGCACGGGTGAGATTGGTTTGGAGGTCGGTCTTGTCTGGGAGAGGTTTTGTTTCCTCCAAGGCGAGTTCTTCCCAGGTGGCGGCGAGGTTTCCGAGCTTCGGGAAGCCGGCCATTTGGGCGCCGCCTTTGAGACGGTGGGCGGATTCACGGAAGGCTTTCCGGTCACCGCGATCCAGATGGGAAATCAGTTCGCTGGAGTGGGCGTCGAGGCCATCGAGGAAATCCTGGAGAATCTCCATGAGCTCAGGACTTCCAAAGCCGCCGAGGGTTTCGATGTGATCGATGTCGATGTCTTCCATTGGGGAGGAGGCTTAGGGGAAAAGGTGGGCTGATAAAGAAAGAAGCCGGGCCCGTGGAGTAATCCACGGGCCCGGTGTTGTTTTTGGGTTGGTTGCCGTGGCGTGATCAATAGCAGCAGTCGACTTCCGGGTAGCGGGGAGCGTGTCCGTCGTCTTTGACGAATCCGGTGGTGGGATCGGGGGATCCGACACGGTATTCGGTGGCGAAGTTGCCGGCGGTTTCCAGGACGGAGCTGAAGTGGATGATGATGTCATCGAAGCTGCTGTCGCTGGCGTCGCCCAGTTCGGGAAGATAGGGATCTTCGTGGCGGCTGTGGTCTTCGATGGCGAAGACGGTGCCTCCATTTCCTGCGAAGCTGAGGAACTGGTCGCCCAGTCCGGGGTTCGCCCCGTTCAGGGTAAACAGCGGTTGCCGCTTCGTACGTTCTCCTTGGCCCTTTGGCGTGTAGCGCCATGGATTCCGTAGGTAGGTGCTCACGGTGTTGTTTGGCACGATGAAGAAGCCGACGGTTTTTCCAGCGAGACCGGCAGCGCTCGGGTTGAAGGTCACGGTCGAGGCGATGTTGCTGGTACGATCGTCCATCAGGGAGACGGCACTTTCGGCGGCGGCTACCCGATACTCAAGGGATGATGGCTCGAGGTGATCGATGGCACCGTGGTCGTAGGCGCAGAGGTCGAATTTCATCGAACTGCGGTCTTCGATCATGGTGATGGTGATCTCTTCATCAGGCAGGTGGTAGAGTTGACCAATGTGTTCGAAGTCCGCTCTGGCAATGCCGATGCGACGCAGGTGCTGTTCGACGCCACGTGACTGACGGTTCGAGTGGATACCTGCGGCTCCAGCGATGACGTCGCCATACTGGGTGGTGCCGAGGGACACGGGGCGGATCTGGATTTGGAAGATGACGTCATTGTAGTCGAGGTCGGTCTTGCCGTATTCCCAATCTTCGAAAGCGATGATGAGCGGGCGGTCTTCGGTAACGTTCGTGAAGAGACGACCGGCAACGTGTTCCATGCCTTCGGGGTTTTTCTCGGCATCCTGATGGATCATGAGATCGCCACCGCGTGCGCCGTCCTGCTTGAGGTGAAAGCGGAGGTCGGTGCCGGCGGGAAGCACGCCGAGGCTGGCCATGGCTCCCTGGCGAAGAGGAAGATTCGGCCCAGTGGAAGCGTCGGTCCAGATGGTCGTGTAGCTATCCGGGGTGGCGGCATCATACCAACCGAGGGTGTTGCGGTAGTTTCCACCATCGTAGATCAGGGTGATGAGGACTTCCGAATCCTGGGTGAGGTAGAAGTCGCTGGTGTCGAAGCCGAGCTTCTCTTGTTCCAGCGGCGTGCCTTCATTGCGACAGTGGAGCTGTTCCTTGACCTGCGCCCAGACGCGGCGGGCCTGTCGATACTCATCATCGGAGACGGCGTAGGTGCTGATGCTGGTGACGTCGTCTTCGTTGACGGTGACGTTGAAGTCCTCGTTCACTTGGTATTCGCCATCGTCAGCGCAGACCCGGATGACATAGTCGCCGTCTTTTGAGAACGAGACGTCGGTGGTGGCGCGGTGATCTCGGGAGAATTTGACTTCGCCGGGACCGCTCTCCTGAGTCCATTTGATGGTCAGGCCGTCTCCTTCCAGAGGGAGTCCTTCATCGCTGATATTCAGCGAGATACTGATGCTTGATCCTGGAAGGTCGCTGGTGGCGGAGTCCCCCATGGTGATGGCGGGTGGCTGATTCTCGGGGATGATGATGGGGCTTTCCTCTTCGGGAATGCTCCAGCCGTCGTTGTTGTTGGTGACGGCGCTATCGAGAAGATAGACGGCGCGTGGCTTGTCCGAGGTGAAGTTCAGAATCTGATAGACGCCTCCCTTGTTGCTGGAGACGAAAAGCGAGCCATCCTTATCCGTGTAGGCGGCACCGTAGGTGGTGCGGCCTTCGGGCAGGTTGGTCACGTCGACGCGTTTGACGCTTCGTGCTTCGAGGTCCCAGATGAAGAGGCGTTGGTGAAGGGCTCCGAAGAAATAAGGGCGGCCATCGATTTCCATGTAGACGAGGTCGGCGACACCGGACGCGCCGGCTCCGGAGAAACGGATGATGTCGTAGGTGTTGGATTCAACGTTGATCTTGATGAGGGCGGAGCCGCCATCGAG
>NZ_JBATWY010000069.1:0-2068 GCF_049672945.1 Haloferula sp.
GTGAGTTAATGAAAGACAATCAGCCTCACCGTGCCCGCGCCGTCTGCCATCACCTGCTGCTGCTCGACCCCTTCTACCCCGAGGCCCGCAACCTGATGGCGGAAATTCGCGAGCGAATCGGCGACCCCGCCGCTCCGGGTTCGCGCTACCTTAAGCTGCGGCCCGACCAGATCGCAATCATTGCGGCAGCCGCTTGGATCGTCGGATTTCTCCTCATTGCCGTGCGCATTCTAATAAAACGCTTTCCACGCTGGCCGGCGATCACCGCCTTCTTGGTGGCGGCCGTCGCCATCAGTTCGGCGTTCCTGCGCCACTCGCTTGCCTACGCCCCCGGCCGCTACATGGTCGCCGTCCAGGAAGTCGTACTTGAAGTCGCTCCCGGACGCTTCGCCCAGGAACGCGCGCCACTGAGGTCTGGCGAAATCATCGCCCCACTTCCCGCTGAAGCTGAGGCCACCCACCTCCAACTTCAGCTCGGCGACGAGGTTTACTTCGTGCCCGCCGAATCGCTCGAACCCGTCTGGTAATCCATGATCCGCATCTTCGCCATCGCCATCCTCACCCTGAGCCAATCCTTCGCCGCTTCCATTCCGCCGGAATCGATGCAGGCGGTCCGGGAACATGTGGTGCTGGTCGGTCGCGTCGGACGCGAAATACTCCGATCCGGCGTGCTACTCGGCGAGGGCGACCTTGTCCTCACACCAAAGATCTCACCCGTCGATGAGCAGCCTGCCGATTATCTCATTCTCCTAGACGATGGCCGCATTATCCCTGCCGAGACGCTCGAAAACGCGGACGACGCCACCTTTGAAATTCTCAAGCTGCCCGAACCGGTCGGCCCCGGACTAAAGGCTCTCAAGTTTCCAGACGATGCAGAGCCCTCACCACCCTTCCTCTCGGCGAGCGTACCCCTTTCCCTGCTGGAAGATGAGCCAGTCCAAATCCACCTCGCCCGCACTCCGAAACCTGACGATGAAAAAGAGGCGACCGACGAAGATGAAACCAGCGAAGAGGATCAAAAGGCCGACCCGTATCTCCTCGATCTCGCACTGACCCGAGGAGGACATCCGCTTTTCGACTTCACCGGAAATCTCGTTGCCCTCACCACTTCCTTCGATGAGGAGACACAGAGCATTTCATGGCTCGCGCTCGACGACGCCCTGCGAGACTGCCCGGAAGCCATGGAGCTTCTCACCGAAGCCGGTCCCGCCTCGAGCGCAAGCGCCATCGAAGCTCCCGCCGATATTGCCACCCCCGCTTGGCTGGTGCCAATCGTCAACGGGGACACCGATGACACCGGCGGAACTCACGCCGTCGTCATCGACTCATCGGGCTTGCTTCTCAGCAAGGCGTCTGATCTTGGCAACAAACTCACAACTCGAATCGGTGACGAGGATCTTCCCGTCGCCCTGCTCGCCACCGATGAGACCACGGATCTCGCCTTGCTCGCGGTGGCCAAGGACGGTCTCGAAGTCATTCCGTGGAGCGACACGCCGCCGATTCCCGGCAGTATCGTCCACGCTCCGGTGATCACCCCCTGCGAACCTAACAAGCGCATGCTGCTGCACGGCACCATGAGCCACACGCTTCCCACGCACCCGATGTCACCACCCGTTTACTGGAGTGCTGAGCAGGTTACCTCGCTCGGAATCCTGCTGGAACAGACAAAAATGCAGCCACGCATCGTCCGTTTACTCGACAAGAGCCCAGCCGCAGCGGCTGGAGCGCAGGTTGGCGATCTCTTGGAAACCCTTGATGGAAAACCACTACCCCACCGCGCCGCGCTTCGTGAGCTTCTGAGCCAGCACAAGGTCGGCGATCAGGTTTCACTGGCCATCAAGCGGGGTGATGAATCGCTCGATCTGAAAGTAAAACTCGGTGCTGCCCGTCTTCGCGCTCCCGGCCTCACTGAGGGCAAGCTTTCAGAAGTCCCCACCTTCCAGGGCCTGCCCAATCTCCGCCGCTCCGGGTTCCCGGAAACCTGGGTGCACGACGCGCCGCTCGCTCCATGGCAGATGGGCACAGCACTCGTCGATGACGATGGCCACGCCCTCGGCATCAACATCGC
>NZ_JBATWY010000070.1:0-1902 GCF_049672945.1 Haloferula sp.
GGCTAGGATCATTTGCTGACTACAAAAACGCTTTAAAAAAACAAAGCGCACAAGGCAATGTAACAGTAATGACCTCGATTAAGGGGTAGAGGATCGCTCATGGACTGGAGAGCCGGTGTGAGAAAGGCCGGCGCTAAGCGGCTGGATTTCTCGGCGCGCCACCCCACCCCGACAAGCGCCTCGAATAGTGACGAGAGATTCGATGAAAAGCAGGCCTTCAAACTTCCGTTATGCTCCCAGGAACCCCTTACCTACCTCTGCCATGTGTCGCAAGGCCCTCACTCTCACCCTGATCACCGCGCTGAGCCTCACTCAGTGCCGTGAATCCACGGAAACTCAGACCAAGGCGTCGGCCCCCGTCCCCGCTGAAAGCAGAACTCCTCTCGAAAGCGAAGCTCCCCTCCCCACCGAGCCAGCGCTCCCTGAGGAAATCTCGTTCAACGAGCACATCCAGCCGATCCTTTCCGAATACTGCTACCACTGCCACGGTCCGGACGAAAAGACCCGCTACCCGGAAGACGCCCCGCTCCGACTCGACCTCGTCGAGCACGCCTTCGAGCCACGCGAAAATGGCAAACCCGTCATCATCAAAGGTGACCCGCAAGCCTCGCTGTTAGTCAAACTCATCCACTCGAAAGACAAAGACACGGTCATGCCGCCACCGAAGTCCCACAAGGAACTCAATGCTAAGCAGATTGCCTTGTTAGAGAAATGGGTCGAGCAAGGTGCCGAGTATCAGGACCACTGGTCATTCATCCCGGTCGAACGTCCCGAGGCACCAACATCGGGCGATGACTGGGCGCTGAACCCGATCGATTCCTTCATCTTCGAAAAGCTCACCGCCAATGGTCTCGCGCCAAACCCTCCGAGTGACCCCGTTCGCTTTTATCGTCGCCTCCACTTCGACCTCACGGGACTCCCTCCTTCACCCGAAGGCGGCGCAGCCTTTTCCTGGGACAAGCTCGATGCCGAAGTCGACCGCCTTCTTGCCACCACCAGCAGCGCCGAGCATTTCGCAAGGCACTGGCTTGATGCCGCACGCTACGCCGACACCCACGGCATCCACCACGATAACTACCGCTCCATCTGGCCCTACCGAGATTGGGTCATCCGCGCCTTCGAGCAGAACATGCCTTGGGATCAGTTCACCATCGAGCAAATCGCAGGCGACATTCTCCCCGAGCCGACCCTCGATCAGCTCGTCGCCACCGGCTTTAACCGCTGCCTACCGACCACCGGAGAAGGCGGAGCCATTGCCGAGGAATATGACGCCATCTATGCCCAAGACCGCACCAACACGACTGCCGGTGTTTGGCTTGGCCTAACAGTCGGCTGCGCTGCTTGCCACGATCACAAGTTCGACCCTATCTCCCAGAAAGACACCTACTCCTTCAATGCCTTCTTCCGGAACACTCCGATGACAGCCTTGGACAAAAACCAGGCCGATCACGCCCCTAGCATCTTCGTCCCACTCATTCCCGACCGTACTCGCTGGAGCGAACTTGCCAGCGAGATCCCCGAGTTGAATCAAAACATGGCCAAGCGCCGCAAGCAGGCCCGACCTGACTTCAATCAGTGGCTAGCTTCCGCGACCATCGAGGTAGCCGACGAAATCGACTCCACCCTCGCCGTCCACCTTCCCCTCTCGGAAGAAGAAGGGCCCATTCATGGACTCATTGACGGCCAAGCGCATGAGTGGCCCGCCGAGCTATCTCGTATCGACGCCCCTCTCGGCAAAGCGCCAGTCGTTAGCGCAAAGCCAGTCGAACTCGGCGACTACGGCTCATTCTCACGCTCCGATCAGGTCAGCTACGGCGGCTTCATCCGCATCGAAGGAAAGCCAACTGGCGCAGTGATCGCCCGCATGGACTCTTCATCATCTTTTCGAGGTTGGGACATCTA
>NZ_JBATWY010000071.1:0-1772 GCF_049672945.1 Haloferula sp.
GGCTGATTGTCTTTCATTAACTCACGAGCGAGCCGGAGTTGGTGAGATGGCTGCTCTGGTTCGGCAGTTACAAGTCGCCTGGCCTCGGCGAGTGCCGGACTGTCCTGAGCGGCAGCGGGCGATGGGATCAGTAAGAGCAGGGCGAGGAAGAAGCATGCGAGTCGACCTAACAGAGCGGCGAAGTCGGGAGGTCTGAACGAGCTGCTGCGTGAGCCGAATGACGAGTTGGCGTGTTCGCGAATCCCTTCAGCAAGCTCGGGGTGAGTGGAAGAGATTACATCCGCCACTTCGGTGGCCGATGCTCCGGGAGGCAGACCGCTGTATTCTCGCAGCAATGGAAGCATCTCGTCGTCGATGATCGAGGTGTTCAGTGTCTCGGCTTGGTCTTCGCGACGGATCGACAAATTTCGAAGGCGCTTCATCAGGATTCTGCGAGGCGACTGTTGGTGGTTCCGGATCCGTCGTAGAAGGAGTCCAAGAAGTGGCAGCAGAGGTGCCACGGTGGCGGCGAGCAGCAGGCTTCTCGGGAAATTCATTGCCAGCGGGCGGACGACTGCGGCTCGCAGTTGGTCTGCCACAACGGCTGAACCAGCTTGATCCACAACCTTCCCGAAGCCTTTGGTGACCGGGTGCGAAACCCATTTTCCTGCGACCGTGTCGAAGGTCGCCAAAGACAGTGCCGGGAGGGCTGCTGAGTCTTTGATGGGAAGGAGTCGTTGGATGAAAGTGCCCCGGTGGTAGTCAATTTTCGAATCCTCGGCTTCAGTGAGTTCGGTCTGAATCGAGCGAAACTGCGGGGTTGAGAAGTCTGGTTCGACGAAACTTGCTGGGTCACCACGCCCTTCGAAATCGATGATGATTGAGAACGGCTCGCCCGGTTCGGGAGACTCTGGGTCAAGGCGTCCTTCTACCTTCCAATCACCGACTAAGCCTAGGAGCTTCGCATGTTTGTCAGAGAGGGGAGGCAGGGGGCTCACAGGGATCACCTTGTTGAAAATCTGCGTCCTATTGGGATATTCGCCGGACTTTACTGTTGAGGCAATTTGCAGAGAAATATCGGTGGCCTCGGACGCGACGGTGAAGAATGTCTTCGAGCGATTGACCGAGACCTTCTCACCCTTGTATTCGGACGACGATAGCGAGCTATGGGCGCGCCCCATCCCGAATGCTCCAGTCCCGATAGGTGCCAGTGGCGTATTATGTTGGGCACCGCTTTTGACGTGAAGTCGGAATCTTCCGCCATGAATTTCGAGAGTCGGAACAAGGAACTTCGGACGGCCAAATCCCCGCGGAGAGATTTGCAGGATGTCGACGTCGACTTGCTGGCCCTGCCAGAGACGATCGGGCGGAGAGGGTCCACCGTTCCAGAATACGGCAAGCTGGGAGATCGACTCCGGGGCGGAGTTCGCCTCGGCGACCAGTGGCGGGCAGCGAAAAAGAAGTCGATCATTACCGATACTCAATGGCACAGGAGGTAACTCGAAAGAGCCCGGCCTAAGCGGGAGAATGTCGATCTCCAGCCGATGAAGTGGCTCATTGGTATCGGGGCGGAAGCTGCGATGGGCGAGCATTCGAACGCGGGCGTCGTCGGGCAAGGAGCCTGTGACCTTGATCGGCTCTTCGGCTGTTAGAGTGAGCGTTGCCAGGCCCTCGGCATGGATGGCTGGCGGGTCGACAAATGTGTACTCCGCCGCTTGGCCGGGAGCTACGAGCAGCAATGCTGTCAGGAAGATGGAGGGAAGTCGTGACATCGCTCAGTGGTCTGGGAGGGG
>NZ_JBATWY010000072.1:0-71835 GCF_049672945.1 Haloferula sp.
TCCCGCCCCAGGAAAACCCATCCGACGCCTCCTCACGGCAGCGCTGCTCCTCGCGGCAGCCTCGCCGAGTCACGCCGAAGTCTCGATCAGCGAGTTCATGGCCAACAACGAGACGGGGATCAGCTCGTCGCTGGGCGGTTTCCCCGATTGGATTGAGATTCACAATGAAACCGGTGCCGCCCTCGATCTGGCGGGATGGTATCTGAGCGATGACCCGGCGAATCTCAGGAAATGGCAATTCCCCAGCACCGCAGCGACCTCGCCTCTGAGTGACGATGGCTATTTGCTGGTCTTTGCAGATGGATCCCCGGACGCGGTGATTGGCAACGAGATCCACGCGAACTTCAGACTCGCCGCAGGCGGGGAATACCTCGCGCTGATCGAGCCGGACGGTGAAACCATCGCCTACCAGTATAGTCCCGAATACCCCGATCAGAATGGAGACGTCTCCTACGGCATCGACTCCGCCAGCGGCCAACTCGCCTACTTCGCCAATCCGACACCAGGTGCGGCAAATGGCGCGGCCATCGCGACTTCCGTGCAATTTTCAGCCACGAGCCGGACTTTCAACACTCCCTTCGATCTGACGCTTTCGACGGCTTCAACCACGGCAGCCATCCACTACACGCTGGATGGCAGTTTACCGAATGCCACTTCGACACTCTACAACTCGGCGATCCCGATCAACACGACCACCCAAGTGCGTGCCCGATCCTTCGAGACAGGTCTTTTCAACGGACCGGTGAGCAGTGCGAGTTTCCTCCATCTCGACAATAACGCGGCGGAGTTCACGTCCGAAATCCCCGTAATCGTGATCGAGACTTTTGGCCAAGGTGAGCTCCCCCACCCTGACGACACCGATCGGCAAGCCGGTGAGATCATGATCTTCGAACCAAATGAAGGAGTCACTCGCTTGACCGATGATCCAACGATTACTTCGAGGACAGGCCTGAGGCGGAGGGGCGAATCGACCCTCCGCTCGACCAACAGCAAACCCAATCTATCCGTCGAAACCTGGGGTGAGATCGATGAGGAATCCCGTTCCATCGCGCCGCTTGGACTTCCGGCAGAGTCCGACTGGGTTCTGTATGCACCATGGACCATCGATACCGCCATGATCCGCAATCCCTTCATTTACGAGGTCAGCAATGAAGCGGGTCGCTACGCGGTCCGAACGCGCTATGTCGAGGTGTTCCTCAACCATCAGGGCGGGAGCATCACGGGTTCCGATGACTACTACGGGCTCTACATCCTGATGGAGAGAATCAAGCAGGGGCCGGATCGGGTCGACATCGCCAAGCTCTCTTCCGGCACGACCACGGAGCCGGATATTTCCGGCGGATACATCTGGAAAAAAGACAAGAGCGATCCGGATGATCAGAACCTGACCGCCGCCAACAAGCTCCTTACCGGCGTCTATCCCAATGACATGCCAACGGTCCAATTGAACTGGTTGACCGATGCCATCAACGCTGCGGATGCCCTGATTCCCAATGGCAACTACGAGTCGCTGATCGATGTGGAGTCCTTTGCCGACCACCATATTCTCAACGTCTTTGCCAACAATGCCGACGGCCTGAATTTCAGCACCTACTACCATAAAGATCGTAACGGACGGATCGAAATGGGACCCATCTGGGATTTTGACCGATCGATGGGTTGCGACATTGATGAACGTGCCTCCAATCCCGAGGTCTGGAGTCTGGCCACCGATACCAGATACTTTTTCCACAGCAATGGACCGCTTTGGTTTCGCTCGCTGGCATTCGACGACCCTGACTTCTGGGTGGTATGGGTGGACCGTTGGCAGGCCATGAGGGAAGGACCTCTTTCGGATATCGCGATGGCCGAACGGATTGAAAAAGCGCGCGCGGAGATCTCCAACGCCGCCATTCGAAACTATCAAAGGTGGTCTGGTGTGCTCGATGCCACCGAATGGAACGGAAAAGTGGACGTGATGAAAAACCACGTCCTGACCCGTGCCGGATGGATCGACGATCAACTGATTGATCCGCCCGCTTTGAATCATGGTGGCGGCCTCGTCAGCCCGGGATTCCAACTCAGTCTGAGCGGCCCTGAAACGAAATACTACACCACTGATGGCTCCGATCCACGCGCCAGCGGCGGTAATCCGTCGGGGACACCCTACTCGTCGCCGATCATCATCACCGAGAACACCCTGATCAAAACACGCGCGGGAAATGGAGAGGCCTTCGTGAATGCTCCAGCGACCTGGCCTTGGAGCGCCCTGACAGAAGCGGTGTTCATCGTTGAGCCTGCCCCGCTCGCCATCACCGAGATCATGTACCACCCGCGGCCACCGCAGGGCGCTGCCGAGGACGACTATTCGACTTCGGATTTCGAATTCATCGAAATCCAGAATACGAGCGAGGCTCCATGCAATCTGGTCGGAGTCAAATTTCTCGACGGCATCACCTTCGACTTCGCCAATCAATCACTGGCAGCAGGCGCCTATGGCGTGCTTGTCCGGAATCTGGAGGCTTTCAAAGCACGCTATCCAAATTGGGCCGCGCTGAACATTTTGGGCCACTTCGAAGGCCAACTGAGTGACGGGTCTGAAAAACTTGAACTCGGCTACGATGCCCCAGGTGTCGCAGCGCTGGCGGAATTCGAATATGAAGACAACTGGTATCCCGCGACCGATGGCGAAGGGTTTTCACTCGTCCTGGGGGACTCCCAAAGCGACCCGTCCTCGTGGAATCAGCGAGACGCGTGGCGACACTCCGCAGGGGTGGATGGTTCGCCAGGCATCGCCGATCCCGATCCTGCTTACGCTCAGGGGACACTGGTGATCAACGAGGTCATGGCGAATCCAGGCGCGCCGAATCCCGGTGACTGGATCGAACTTTTCAACACCACCGGCACCAGTATCGATATCAGTGACTGGTTCCTCAGTGACAGCCGAGGCAGTCTCAAAAAATACCGAATTCCAGCAGGCACCATCGTGCCACCAAACGGCTATGTGGTTTTCACCGAAGCCGATCACTTTGGGTCGGCCTTCACGCTGAACCCCTACGGTGATTCAGTCTACCTTTCCGCCGGTAGCGGTGGCGATCTCGTCGAGCCTGCCTTTCGCGCGAGCGTGAGTTTCGGCCCTCAAAACCCGGGAGTGACTTTCGGCAGGCATCTCCGAGCGGATGGCTCGGCCAGCTTCCCCGCCCTTTCATCGGCAAGTATCGGTAGCGCCAATGCGCCTCCTCGGGTCGGCCCCTTGGTGATCGATGAATTCATGTACCATCCAGTGACAGGTGGTCATGAGTACGTGGTGATCCGGAACATCTCGGACGTCACGGTTGAACTCTACGATCCAAGCAACCCAGCCAACACCTGGAAACTCGATGGCATCAATTTCGATTTCCCCCAAGGCATCCAACTCGGCTCTAACAACACGCTTCTTCTGGTTCGCGATACGATCACTCCAGAACAATTCCGGCTCGCCAATCAGGTGCCTCCATCCACCGAGATCTTCAGCTACTCGGGTGCTCTCGACAATGATGCCGACACTTTGGAACTAAAGTACCCCGCCGCTCCGGACACCGGGACGAGTTACGTTCCCTACCTCGTCGCCGATCAGGTGAGCTATCGCGACGATAGCCCCTGGCCGGCTCAAGCCGATGGAGGTGGGAAAGCACTCGGGCGACTCGCCCATGCGGCCTATGGCGACGATCCGGCAAACTGGCAGGCAATCCCCTCGGACTATGGTCCGACGGTCACTTCCCTGACGGTCCTTTCCGGCCTTGGCAGCGGAGCATACACTTCCGGTTCAGTCGTCCCAATCCAGGCAGACGGAGCAACGAACGGCAGAACCTTCGTCAGGTGGATCGGCAATGTGTCCACCGTCGCGGATACCAGGTCCGCGTTAACGACACTGACCATACCCACCCAGGACCTGACGCTGACGGCCTTGTATGCCGATGACGATGAACTGATCGCTGCCGATGCGAGTTGGAAATTTCACGATGATGGCGAGGACCTCGGCACTTCGTGGCGATCAAGGACATTCAATGACTCCACATGGCCGGAGGGCAGGGCGCAGCTGGGTTACGGGGACGGGGACGAAGCGACGACGATCAACTTCGGTGGGGACGAGGATCAGAAATTCATGACGAGCTACTTCAGGAGAACGTTTTCGGTAAACAATGCCTCGGAAGTCTCAGCCCTGCGACTTGAGTTGCTCCGCGATGACGGCGCGGTGGTTTACTTGAATGGCACCGAAGTCGCCCGGGACAACATGCCCGCCGGAGTCATCAACTATCTGACTCCAGCCTCCACCACCACGGGTGGAGCTTCGGAAGACACCTTCTTCGACCATCCCCTCGATCCGACAGATCTAGTAGACGGAACGAATGTCATCGCGGTGGAGGTGCATCAAAGAGTCGGAACCAGCAGCGACCTTTCCTTCGCAGCTCGACTCATTGCCATCCAGCCGACAAACACCTCGACCCTCGATGGTGATGCCGACGGCATGGATGACGATTGGGAAAGAAATTACTTCGAAACCACGGAAGCCGCGTCTCCCAATCTGGACTCCGACGGGGATGGCATCAGCAATTTGGACGAGTTTGTGGCAGGTACTCTGCCGAACGACTCCTCTTCCTTCTTCCACATCGAAAGCATCTTGAGACTGAATTCCAACGAGGGCTTCCAACTCACCTGGACTCCGTCACCCGGCCGCCTGTATTTTGTCGAATGGACCGATGATCTGAGCAAGCCCTTCACCCGGATCGCGGACGACATCTCCGAGGGAAGCTACATCGATAGGGACCACTCCGAAGACCCAACCGGGTTCTACACGGTTGGAGTTAGGTTCGATGAATGATCAGACCGGCCGATCCCACGGGCCAAGGCTGACAATGCACCTACTCGAGGATGGCAGTCCGAAAAGAGCCGCTTTTTCTCAATTCGCTGCTGCCCCTCATTGATCACGCCGGGAACCACGCAGCGACCTAGACTGCCGTTTCCACCTAGAAAAAACGTTTAACTTTTTCAGGGCCCTACCTTGACATTGGCGGATAAGAGTGGTTCCCTTTGGGTGAAGTCGCGCGTCCACCGTCTTGCGAGCCCTGCGAGTTGGATCCGGAAACTGTAAGAATCAATGAACAAACCCAAAATTGATAAAAGGTTTAATCACCGAATTTGGAGAAGATCCCGGTTCCGTGGGGTGACTCTCACCGAACTGATGGTGGTGATTGTCATCATCATTGTGCTCGCTTCGCTTTCCTTTCCGATTTCCAAACGTTTGAAGAATTCGGCAAATGCTGCGGTTTGTGCCTCAAACCTCAGGCAGGTGGGATCAGCCCTGCTCATGTACGCGACTGATAACCACCAGCAGCTGCCTCCGCTTCAGCCGCCTCTCAATCGCGAGACGGGAAAACGAGGCGACATCTGGCCGGGGCTCTTGGCCAGGGCCGGCTACATGTGGGATGGCACGGGCCAGATGCCGTGCGGCACAGGGGTTTGGACCTGCCCTGACTGCGATTTCATGTCGAACGCCTACGGCGGCTATGGAGTCGCTGAGGACACGGTCTTTGTTTATGGCGAGAAGAGGCCGGTGGGCACAAGCATCTCCGGCTCCCTGAAGTTGAACATGGTCAAGCAACCGTCCCGAACTTGGCTCGTTGGCGATGCCACGCGAAGCGCGAATGAACCCAACAAAGGCTGGTATGCCATCTGGTCGAATCCAAGCCGCTGGGACGGACACGGACCGGCGGAAAGGCACCGCGGCAAAGCTAATGTCTGCATGGTCGACGGCAGTGTCGTCGCTCTCACCAAAAAGGAAATCGAGGAGGCTGAGCTCACCCAAAATGTGGTCCGGTAGGGCTCCGACGATCCAACTTGTGGTTCCAGTCTCGGGACGGCCTCCAAAGCACCGCCACAGCGGAAAGTCGCGAAGACAAGTTCAAGGGCCCGCAGCAAACATCAAGGTCGCCGTTACAGGAAAATGGTCCGAAGGATAGAGACCATCTTGTTGAAAGCGATCGATGGCTGCTGCTTCGACCGTGGTTCCCTGCGGAACGAAGACATGGTCAATCTTACCTCCTTCGGTCAGACCTTTGAACGAGTGGCCGGTTCGAACTTCAATCGCATCTGGATGATTCACCCGAAACGAATCCAGCATCTTGATTGGAGTCGTCTCAATGTCTTCGCCACCCGCCAAGGCAACTGCCTCCCCCTTCAAATAGCGAATCGCTGGATTGTCTTCTGCCGCATTGAAATCCCCCATCAGGATGAAGGGAGCATTCGATTCGCTGCGTTCGGCAATCCTTTCGGAAATCAATCGCGCGGACTGCTCTCTCGCCTCCTGGGAGACGTGATCAAAGTGAGTATTGAAAACATAGAACGGGCGATCGCTCGGCTTGTCGCGAAGCAAGGCCCAGGTGCAGATACGAACCACCTCGTTCCCCCAGTGTTTGGAACCAGGGACCTCAGGGGTGTTGGACAACCAGAAGGTGCCATGATCGACGAGATGGAATCGATCCCTACGAAAGAAAATGGAACAGGTCTCCCCTTCCTCGGCGCCATCATCACGACCGACTCCGACGCGGTGGTAGGGACTGAGCACCGCTTCGAGATCCCCGATTTGGGAAAAGAAGGCTTCCTGCATTCCTATGACGTCGGCATCCAAATGCCGAATTGCATCCGCGACACGAGTTTGCCGCGTGTCCCAGTGGTTGACGCCCTTATCCCGAGTGGTGAGGTAGCGGATATTGAAGCTCACGACCTTGAGGCGCAAGTCGTCGGATACTGAAAGATCTGCTGCCCTGCTTGGAGAGAACAAGCAGACGGCCAGAAGAAAGAAGGCTCTCAATTGCATGGTGGTTTTTGGACTATTTCTGAGGTTCTTGTCGCAGCATCGACTTCAGAAAGCGTTGATGAGCCTCCTTGAGACGCTCCACGATTTCGGGATACTCCGCGGCGAGATCGAGAGACTCCGTTGGATCCTCCGCCAGATTGAAAAGCGGCAATGGATTCGAGAAACGCGCGGGGATGATCCCGGGGTACTGTCCGGGACCGGGCTGTTCTTCTGGAGCGATGATCGTCACGCCGTCGGGCCACGGATTGAGCATGGGCTGCGACTCAACATCGCTCTTCTTCAAATAGCGCGGCTCTTCAAGATAGAGTTTCCAGTCACCGTCGCGGATGGTGATGATCTTTTCATTGTGGGCGGTGAAGATGGGCCGACGACCAAAATGCTCACCCTTCAGCGCCGGAATGATGTCTTTTCCGTCGAGCACGACGTCTTCCGGCAAGGGGACACCTGCCAATTCTAACAGAGTAGGAAAAAGGTCCAGCGACCAAAGCGGAGTGGCGACTTCCTTTCCCGCGGGAAACACAGCGGGATAGCGAATGATGAATGGCACTCGGACACCTCCTTCCCAGGCTGAGGCTTTCCGACCCTTGAGGCCACCCGTACTGCCACCATACGAGGGCCCGTTATCGGACATGAAAATGAACACCGTGCGATCAAGAATCCCTGCTTGTTCGAGGGCCTGCCGGACAGCAGCCACCGACCCGTCCATCTCACGGATCACATCGGCATAAAGATCCTCCGGCGTTTCCGGCGTGTAGTAATTCTCCGAAGCGGCGAGCGGCTTGTGGGGCATCGCGTGTGGCAAGTAGAGAAAGAAGGGCTCCTGCTTGTGTTCTTCAATAAACTTCACTGCACGCGCGGTGTATTTCTCAGTCAACAAACTCTGATCCACTGGATCCTCAACCACCTTGTCCCGATCGAAAAGCTGCACCGGCAGCATGTCGTTGGAGTAGAGAATCCCGTAGTAGTCTTCGAAGCCTTGGCGCGCAGGCAGGAAGGGGTCGACATGGCCCAGATGCCACTTCCCGATGCACGCAGTGGCATAGCCGGCTTTCCCGAAGACCTCGCCCAGGGTCAACTCCGAGGGACTCAGACCGACATCATCGTGAGTGCCCGGATGAGGATTGCGGGTCATGCCATGCCTGAAGGGGAAGCGTCCTGTTAGAAGCGATGCCCGCGAGGGAGCACAGTAGGGGACGGGCACATAGAAGTCCGTCGCCCGAACACCCTCGTTCGCGAGCCGATCAATCGCAGGCGTTCGGTATTCCTTCTGTCCATAGCACGACAAGTCGCCATAGCCGAGGTCATCGGCCAGAATCAGGACGACATTCGGCTTCTGACTGAGATCATCCGCCGCCGCTAAAAAGGGAATCATGCAGGCGACAAAGAGACAGGTCTGGAATACGTTCATTGTCGGATAGAAACTTAATGAGGACGACTGCTTGGCGAATCGACGATTTTCTTCATCTCCGCGTTCAGGCGGGCCACAATCTCGGGATGCTTGTGGTAGAGATTCGTTTTCTCCGCCCGATCTTTGCGGAGATTGTAAAGTTGCCCCGGAGGATCACCCGCTTTGCTTGGTTGGGATTTCGAGAAACCTCCCGAGCCCGGTTTGTCGATGAGTTTCCAATCGCCTGAACGAATCATCATCGTCGAACTTCCAGTTTCCATCACGATCGGACCGCGGATGGGCTCCTGCTCAGATTGGCGACTCTCCAATACGGGAAGAATGCTGAAGCTGTCCGGCCCCGCATCGGCAGGAAGATCGACATCACAAATGTCAGCGAAAGTGGCGAGGAGATCCGTAAAACAGATGGTCTGCGCACTGACGGACCCCGCCTTCACCTTTCCAGGCCACCTGACGATGAAGGGCATCCGATGCCCTCCTTCCCAGGCATCACCCTTCATGCCGCGCAAGCCACCAACTGAATCGTGCCCGAATCTCTCCATGTCGTCCGGATACCAAACCGGTCCGTTATCGGAGCTGAATACCACCAGCGTTTCGCCTGCAAGATCCGCCTTATCGATCGCTGCCAGCACCTGTCCGATCTGCGCGTCGACCATCATCTGGAAATCGCCGTACATCCCGGCACCGCTTTTCCCGACGAATTCCTCCGCTGGAAGCCATGGTGTGTGGGGCGCGGTGTAGGCCAAATAAAGAAAGAGCGGCTCGCGGTCACTCGACGCCTTGGCACTCGTCGCATACGTCTGAATCACCTCACAGGCCTGGTCGGTGAGATCACCGAGGACATCGTCAAGGTCCAGATCTGGCGCGATGCCACCTTCGCGCCAGAAGGCTCCTTGGATCGGCGACCAGCCTTCAGATTCATTCGCTTCGATCCGATCCGTCGGAGGACTCACCGCACGATCCCCTTTGATATAAAAATACGGCGGAATATCGGTCGAGGCACGCATCCCGAAGAAGCTGTCAAAACCACGATCCACCGGCCCGCCCGGCAATACCTGCTCGTAGCCATTTTCGCGAAAGCCGAGATGCCACTTGCCGACCATCGCGGTGTGGTAATCCTGATCCTGCAATAGGGAAGCGATGGTCGTCTGATCCTCCTCGATCAGCGGATGAGTCCTCCACTTCGAAACATCGGTGCGAAAGGGATAGCGGCCCGTCATCAATCCATAACGAGAGGGATGACAAAGTGGTCCAGCGGCATGGGCATCCGTGAACCTCATTCCCTCACGGGCAAGTCGATCAATGTTCGGGGTGGGGATTTTTGATTCCGGATTATAACAACTCGCATCTCCGTATCCCATATCGTCCGTAAGGATGATCACGATATTGGGCTTCTGCTGGGCAGCGCTCGCCACGGTGATGGCAAACACCGCCACAAGAATTCGAATCGAGGCAGGCATGTTCTGATGGGTGGTTGGGTGGGTAGTGAAAATCGCTTAGTCGGTATCTGGAAAGCCGATCGCAAGAAGCTCCTGCAATTCGCTCCGTATCGCAGCACGTTCAGGATTCCCGCTTAGATTGTAGTATTCGTCTTTGTCGACATCGTGATCGTAGAGCTCGATCCCCAGGTCGCCATCCGGGCCCCATTCGGTATAGCGCCAGCGCTTCGTCCGCACACTGCGCCCCACCTTGTTACCTCGAACCACCTGCGAATAGGCCGCCTCCTTACCCGGCAGCTTCGGGTTGTCCAAGACCGGACGCAGGCTCTCACCCGCGAGTTGGTGTAGCGCTTTGAGTCCCGCGTAGTCGATCATCGTCGGGTAGAGATCGATGAATTCGATCAAGGCATTTGTCGGCTTGCCCATCCCCTTGGCTCCAGGCACCCAGGCTATCATCGGAGCGCGGGATCCCGCTTCGTGGACGGTGACCTTGTTCCACCACTCATGTTCTCCGAGGTGGTAGCCATGATCTCCTATGAGGATCACCATCGTGTTCTCCCACAGCTTCAGCCGATCCATGGTCGCGAAAATCTTGCCTAACTGGGCATCGGCGAAACTGACACAGGCATGATAGGCGCGCTTGAATTCACGACGTTCCTTGTCGGTGAAGTCGGCAAAATCCTTGCCATTGGGAATGGCGTACTTCACTTGGTCCGAGCGGTCGTCCGGAACCTCAGCCAACACGGTGGAACCCTCAGGATAGAGGTCGAAATACTTCTTCGGAGCGATGAACGGGTCGTGTGGTTTGTGGAGCCCGAACGCCAGGAAGAACGGCCTTTCATGATGCTCTTCGAGAATTTCAAGAGCGACCTTCGTATTGAGTCCGTCAGGTTGATCCTCATCATCGCCTTCCGCTGCCAGCCATTGGCACCAAGCAAGGCGGCCATCGGTCAGGTTACGCCCTTCGCCTTTCCTTCCCAACTTGGTGCCTTCGCGCAAGGCGTCATAAAAGTAATCCCATGAGAGAGGATCCTTGAACAATGCCGGCTTGCCATCCGGATCCTGACCCAAGTGGAAAATCTTGCCGATACCGGCGGTGAAGTAGCCATTCTGACGGAAAAGCTGAGGCAAACTCACGGTGTCGGGTAGCTTCGTCCGGAACGGGACGCTATTCGAAACAATGCCACTTTCATCGGGTCGCAATCCTGAGAGGAAAGAGGAGCGACTTGGATTGCAGACTGGATACTGAGCGTAGGCATTATTGCAGAGCATGCCCATGTTTGCCAAGCGGTCGAAATTTGGCGAGATGACTCCTTCCGCCCCGTAGCATCCAAGTTCCGGCCGGAGATCATCAACCACGATGAACAGCACGTTCATCGGCTTTGAGTTTTCAATCTGTGCAGAAGCCGGCAGCCAAAAGCATGCGGCGAGCACAAAACCGAGCCCTCCTTGCAAAAGCTTGCAGATGGACGCTCTCAGCTTCTCTGTGTGATGCTTGAAATGAGTTTTCATAAATCAATGACTGGATTCTTTGCCCTCTGAACGGGGCTGACCCCATGGTACTACTCCGCCCATTTGAATGTGCTTTCGAAGTCGATCGGTGAGATCGCCCAATTTCGCCTGATTCGAACCAGCGAGATCCACCTTCTCCTCAGGATCCTTCTCAAGGTGATAGAGCTCGAGCGGGCTGAACGGATCGTTCTGCATGAGCTTCCAACCGTCATGAATTATGGCTTCATAGCTCTTTCCTCCGTAGCGACGCCCACCCTCACGACGCACGAAATAGAGCTCCCTTGAATTCGGAAGCTCACCGCCCCGTAGAATGGGAACCAGACTCACGGCGTCAATCCTCGCAGGTGCTTCTGCGCCCGCCAGCTCCAGGAAGGTCGGAAAGAGATCGAAGACGAGGCCTTGGTAGTTGCTCTCACCACCGGCAGGAATTTTTCCGGGCCAACGAACGGCAAAGGGCACTCGCAAGCCGCCATCGTAGTGTTCCTGCTTTCCTCCACGCCATGGATCGTTGTTCTGGGCGTAGTGAAGGGCACCCCCGTTGTCCGAGGTGAAAACCACGATGGTATCCTCCTCAAGGCCCGCGCTCTTGATCGCTGTTAGAACCTTGCCTATGCAGTCATCGAGGTGTTCGACAAAGGCCACATTCATGGCTCGCTTTTCATCAAGCTCCGGTTCGCGATCGCGCACCTTTTCAAGCCAGGCTTCCGGTGGTTCGATCGGGAAGTGAGGCGCGTTGTAAGCGAGGTAGAGAAAGAAGGGCTTCGAAGCTTCGCTCTGATCCTCCAGGTAATCGCAGGCCCATTCCGTAAACAGCTCGGTCGCATGCCCCTGAGGATCGATCTTCTTTTCGTTCAGCCGCATGTAGTTTTCTCCATGCCGCCGGTGCGTCGTATAGCTATCCATCATGTCGCCTAGGAAACCGTGGAAGTGCTGAAACCCGCGCTTATTGGGCGTATTGGGTGCCTCCAATCCGAGATGCCACTTTCCGATGATGGCGGTGTGATACCCGACCTTCCCCAGCTCGTCCGCAAGCGTCGGGACTCCGGGCGCAAGAAAACCCCAGGAGTCAGCAGGATCAGTACGGATGACTCCCGGAACTCCAACTCGATCGGCATAGCGACCTGTGAGAAGAGCGGCACGCGAGGGGGAGCAGACCGTGCAGTTTGCCCGCATGGCCGAAAACAGCATCCCTTCCTTCGCCATGCGGTCAATGTTCGGCGTGAAGACATCCTCCGCGCCATGGATCGAAACATCACCATAGCCAAGATCATCCGCATAGATGACGAGCAGGTTGGGCTGGGAAGGGACCGTCGCCCCCACTCCGATTCCGACGCAAGGGAGAAGGCTAGCGAAAACGGCACGGCTGAGTTTGGACATCATGGATTCAACTCTTTGGGAATCGCATCAGTGACTGGAGTCTCATCCCGCAACAACCGGCCCGCTTCTCCAGCGAGGCGCAGATAGAAGTCACTTGGAAGCCCCTCAAGGGTCAGAAACTTGGAATCCCTGCCGGTCGGAGGTTGGTTGGTGCACTTGAAGATGGCGGTCCCTTCGTCGACCTCGTCGAACATCGCCACGTAGATCATGTCGGCACCTGCCTGCTTGGTCGCGACGATCTGTGACCACATGAAACCACCCTTGAGCCGCGGAATCGATCCGAGCTCATCTCCTTTGAGATTGTGCCAACTGAATCCCGGGAAGATCACCGGCATGTAACCGCGATCGTGCTCGCGAGTCCAGACGACATCCTTGCTCCAGTATTTCTCGGCGTGTCTTTTGACATCATCCGGGGAGCGGTAGCGCCCCACGGTCCAGGGACTCAAAATATCGGCCTTCAGTAGCACTCGATGAAGGTCCGGACCTTGAAAGGCATCCTTGTCCTGAGCCCGCCAACCTGTGGCCGTACCAAGCATCACACTGCATCCGTCTGCTTTAAATTTGCTGATCAACGCTTCGCAGGACATCAGGTCAGGGCGGCGTTTGATCTTGTCATTGAAGCCAACTCCCCAGATCGCGACCAGCGGCTTCCCCTCATAGTGCTGAAACGCGGGATCCTTTGTGATCTCCATCTTCTCCCGCAGCATCTTCCAATCATCAAAGACCGAGGCAATCGCATCATCTGGAATTCCCGTGATGTCATACATAACCGTATAAGTTCTCCCGTAGCGATTGGCGCCTTCCCGCGCACTCGATAACACCTTGTCCTTGTGATACCGCATGACCGGATCCTTCAAGCCGTTGGCGAATCGTTGCACAAACGCCCCGTCGATGCCGTAGTCCTTCATCCACTTGAAGTGGCGCAAGACCGTCTTCCGATTGTGGGAACTGAATGTCCTGGCGACGCTTCCATCGGCAAAGCGAAAGCCCGTATCGTAGAGCTCGTCATCGTCATACTCCGAAATATCCGGCCACAGATCGACCGTCACATTTCCAGGCCCAAATGGTTTCTTTCGATTCTTTGCCCAGTGTGTCCAGCCGAGTCCTGATCCATCGCCTTCACAGTTGAACCAACCCTGATAGCCCGTCATCACCTTGCCTTTCAGTGTCCCAGGATCCGAGCCTCGAATCGAAGGTCCGCTGTAGGGTTTCAGCACCTCCTCTTTTGGCACAGAGGCCGCTGAATAGGAAATGATCAGGTAAAACAGCAGGCAGGCAAGAAGCGATCCAGACCGGAATGTCGTCCGCATCACCTTTTTGTTGAACGGCTTGCTGCAACCAGGCGTCACAGCTGCAAGACCGAATGCAAGGAGTCTTTCTTTCATTTCACTGGTCGGGGTAATCATTGCTCCAAGCTTTGAGAGTTAGCGCCATCGTGCGATCAATGATGTCGTCCAGGGTGAAAACGTTCGGTAGACCGTCGCGCGTGTAGTTCAAGTAGCGGTTGTTGAATGGCACTTCCCATGGCTTTCCGGTTGGCAAACCACAGGTTAGCTCGCGTGGCAATTTCGCAGCCCCGTGAAGCACGCCGAGAAGCGCACCTACCGTGGCTGCCTGGTTATCACAGTCGTATCCGGCACTCACAGCAATGCCGAGCGATGTCTTGATCTCGCCCTCGCCCCACAGGATCGCCATCACACCTGCCAGCCCATTGCACAAGGAATGGGTGACGGACGGCTTGATCGTAATGCCGTTGCGGTCATAGGCGTAGTAGTTTTTGTGAAGCCGTTCGCGTGCCTCGCGCCAGTCGATACCCTCGGCCTTCCAAGCAATCAGGTCCACCATACCCTCGCGGAACGGACTCGGTTCCGGAATGACCTGCAGCGAGTCCTTCACCATGGCGATTACGTCATCTTCGACGAAGGCGCGGCTGATCATGTAGGCATAGAATCGAGTCGGGTGCGTGCCGAACGAATCGCTGGTGATGCGTGCGCCCCACTCGGCCCGTTCCACCGCATTCTCCGGCTGGCCGGCGTAGATCGCCGACCAGATCTCGTTCACCAGTTGAGGGTCGATCTGATCCCAGTGCGTGTTGTTTTCCTTTTGCCCGGTCGCCGGGGCTGCCATTCCCTGCTCCATCAGCGCGCGGGCCTCGAAGTTGGCTACCCAGATATTCCGGTTGATGTGCTTCTTCCACATCGCGGTGATCTCGTCGTAGCTGAGATCGAGCCCGTATTTCTCCACGGCGTGCAGTGTCACCAGCTCGATATCGGTGTCGTCGTCCGACCAGCTCCCTTGGAAGGTATTGGCCACCTCGCGGATCGCGCCTCGCATATCGCCTTTCGCAAAGCGTGCGTCCTTCGGCATGTTGCTCCACGAGTAGTACTCGGTCACAAGAAAGGGAATGGCCTCAGCGGTATATGAGTTCTCAAAAGGCAGCCCCATGAAATTCCCCACCAGCTGACCCTGCCAGAAACCCGCGATCTTATCGCGTAGCTGGCTCTTGGGAAGTGGAACAGCGGCAGCAAGGGTCTGCGTCAGCGAAACGGCGAGTAGCCAAAAGATTGTTTTCATGGTTGGGAAAGTGGAGACCGCGGGACAACTCCAGCCGTAAATTCAATTTCGACCGGGGCGGCCAAGACGGTAGAACTCTGCGGGATTGGATACATCTGCTTCAAAACGAATCGAGGGGCCTTTAATTAGGTATGAGGGCGTTGCTATCCTGACCCCCCTTCTCTTCCTTCTCCGGCACTGTTTCTACGGTGATTTCCTCGTAGTCGTATTGCCTGGGTTCCGGCGGAGAATTTTCCAACAGCCGATTGACGGTATACGCGACATTGCTGTTTGCGAGCGGTGATCCGTCATCGGCACTCAGTCCGATCATCTGAAGATCGTGAATGTAGTAGCAAGCCAGCTCCTCCAACTCGATTTCCACCGTGCGGCGATCATCCGAGACATGCACCGATTTCACCGCGACCTTCCGCTTGTCATACTGCTGGCTTCCGTAGGCCTCATGATAGCCATAGAAGTAGCGCTCGAATTGATAAGCATCTTTGTTAGAGGCTACCTCGACATTGAGTGGCTTGGTGAATGTCAGCCTGAAACCCTTCCGGGTCAGATTCATTGTCAGGACATCCATCGGTGGCTTCCCGTCCCAGATGATCCGGCTGATCCCTTTCTCTCCCGGCCAGGTATGCTTGGTGTGACCGACGTAAAGACTGCTGTCCGGGCCAAAGGCCAGTCGATTGGCCCCCTTGGGCAGCTCGATCCCTTCGAGAAACGGTATGCAGGCGCCTTGCAACTGGCCGTCCACTTCTTCGAGCATGATCCGCAGAATGCGGCTCTGGTTCATTTCGCCGACAAACAACTGACCATGAAAGGGACCGAAGCCGCCATCTTGATCGTCCACCAGCGGTTGGCTCGGCGAGTTCGACATGCTTCCATACGGAAAGACCACTGCAGCGCGGGTGCGATAGCTATCGAGTTTCTTCGCGCCCATAAGAAGAGCAGGTTCCTCCGCGTCGGGACGCCAGTTGAAGCTAGCCGCATGGCCATAGAACTCGTTCTTCTGGATGTGGAAGAGTTTGCAGGCACCGACCCAGTCCCCCTGGTTGTCAGTTGCGAAAAGATTTCCCTCGAGATCAAACCCGATCCCATTGGGGGTGCGCAGACCGCTTGCCCACGGGATCGTTTCGCCCGTGCCCATATCATGCTTCATGATCCACCCACGATAGGGCACGGATGCGTGCATTCGCCCTGGCCGCCCGTTCTGCTTGTACTTGCCCCGAACAATCTGGCGGATTCCATCGCCATTGGAGCCGGTACCCAGCGCAAAGAAAATGTCCCCACGCGCATCGGCCACCGGAGTGAAGTTGAATTCGTGGTAATTCCCGGAAAGGCCAAACTGATCACTCAAGCACTCGTAGCGATCCGCCCTGCCATCGCCATCCTCATCAACCACCCGGGTCAACTCCGGCCGCTGGGTGACGATAAAATCATGGTCTCTCACCGCAAGCATCCCCAACGGGTTGTGCAGGCCTTCGGCAAAGAGCGTCCAGATCCGGGACTCGGGTTCCATCAACCAGATTTCCCCCACGGGTAGACAAACCGCCAACTTGCCACCCGGTGTGAAACAAAGCGCATCAATCTGCTGCGTCTGATGAATCGTGGGAGGAGTCGGAACCATTTCCACGCGATAGTTTTCCCGGGCATGCAGCAGCGAAGCGGCAAAACACAGCAGCGTGATCCAGAGCATAAAACCCTCACTCTTTCTCGGGGAGATTTTACTCCCGTTCATACTCCTTGTTCCGTTCATGGGTCGATTTCCTCAATGGTAATACTGAAAGACTTGGCTTCATCCGCAGTCAGTTCCAAAACGCCTTCCGCCAGAGTTCCGGTCGTGGTCATGATCCGCACAGAATCCTGTGGATCGAGAGTGACCCGCACAGGCTCACCTTTGCTATCGATTCTGAAGGTGCGGACAATCCCGCTTCCTTCGGCGTTGGACGTAATCAGCTCGTGGATATCACAGCCCGACGAGCGGTAGTGAAACTCCGGATGCTTATTGACAAGCCGGTAGCCCAAGAACTGAGGAAGACCGGCGGAAGCCGAACCGATCCGGATCGGAAAATCGATTGCCTGGGTGGTGTCATAAACCGGCTTCTTGTGATTGTGAGTATTGGGATCCTCGACCTGTTCGCGGGTGATGAGGGAATGACGAGTGCGATAGTAGGGCTTGCCCATCAACTTCACGTCCGGCTTGCCATTGCTGGACCAATGCAGACTCCGATCCGCGATGAATCCTCCTTCGCGCCAGACATACCGAAGGCGACATTCCCCTGCGTCCCAGCAGAAGTTCTGCCCGCCCACCAGCGCCACGGCAAAGGCAGCCGGGGAGGCACCGGGCATGAAAGTTCTGACGATGGTAGGTCTGTCTGAATACGGAGGGGCATCACGGATTTTGTCTTCAGCGAGACCATTCGTCTTATCGAGTGACTCGGGAAAGGGGAATTCCCTCATCAGCTTGACGGCCGAGCTGTCCTGTTGACCCAGCTGGCGGATCTTTGCCACATCTTCCGCTTTGATCACCGAACCAACGTTGCCGTAGCTATTGCGGACATAGTTGATTACCGCGGCGATCTGCTCGTCATCAAAAAGGGTCAGTGGTGGCATGTAAGCGCTGTAGACCTCACCATTCACCATGATCGGCCCTTCCAGCCCATTCAGAACCAGGGTAATCAAGCGGTCGGAATTGTCACTGACCCACGGACTGTTCACGAGTGGCGGAACCGCACCGCTAATGCCCTTACCATCGCTTTGATGGCAGGCGAAGCATCCTCCGGGTCCGTTGTACAACGCTTTTCCCACCTCAAAATCCAAGCTTCGGATTTTGATGTTTCTGAACCAGACCGGGTCGCCATGATCCTGCAGCATGATGGTTCCCGCCTCACGGGCAAATGACGGATGCTCGCGGTACTTGCTCTTCCCGAATCGTTCACTCCACTCCTCGGAGTCCATGTCGATTTCCATCACCTTGACTCCATCGAGCCAATGCTGGAGGTAGCCGTCGCTCGCGACGATACGACCTTTATGGAAGGCTCGGCGGCTCTTGTCATCAGACGGCAGCTTGTTGGTGGCCTCTTTGATATCATAAAGAGCGGCGACTTGATGCAGCGGGGTCTCTTCCGCATGTCCGTCATCCCAAATCTGGTATTCCGCACCGAGATCATTTTTGAAGCGATACTTGACTCCACTATTTCCGCCCTCCGACACCATGAACTCGAAGACCAGCTCGAAGTTCTTGAATTTTTCCTTGGTATGAAGGTCCAATTTCTCGGGCAAACAACGCAGCGATCCATCTTCGACCACCCAATTCTCATTCGCTTGCCAGGCATCGAGATTCGTTCCATCAAAGAGGGTAATCCATTCTTCGGACCGAAGGTGTGTCGCTAGAAATAGTGACGTGATCAAAGTCAGAACGATGCTTGATTTCGTCAACATGCTGAAAACATTTTGTGATTCTACGATACTTCAGGCATGAAGCCCGAATAAGTGAAAGGTTAGTCTCTGGCCGGGCGCTGGAGACGGAAAAACTCGGCTGGCTCCAGAAACTCGGGCTCATAGTGAACTTTCGAATCACCGATGGTGATCCCGGAAGCCTCCTCCCAACTCAATGGCTTGAGCGTCGTTGAATGATAGAGCCTCCATCCCGTCGCATCGTATGCTACTGGCCACTCCAATCGACCATCATGGAATTCCAGGGCAGGTCCTTTGCCGCTGAGTGCCCCTCCTCGATCCTCAGGAATGAAGACACTGACACGGCGAATCGGAATCGCATTTCCTCCGCCAAGGGCGATGCGAAAATCAGATCCATTGTTCTGGCGATTCTCGAAAAGACCATCGGAGATTCTCCAGCGGATATTCCTCCAGCCTCCCCTCGCTGGCGGAATGATCGTGGTGGGATGATTGGTGTAAACTCCGTCGGCCCCATCGTACTGAAGACGGATATTTGTTCCGGAATAGTCATCATAGAACTCGATCTCGATTGCAAATTCCTGATCCGCTCCATCGACGAAGGCATCATCGATATCAAAATAGAAGTAGCTTCCGACCGCGAGTGTCCGGCAATCGTGACCACCAACGAACGCCCCTTGGGTGATTCCGTCAGCGGGTTGGATGTGGTCCAGTCCCGCAGAAACATTGCTGGTGCCGAGATGGATCGTGGCGTCGTCGCCACCATGGACACCAAGTGGCACGGCATTCACCGCCGGCGTATTCGAGGAAAGCGGACGGAAATCGTTGAGCATCTCTTTGCCAGCCGCACTTAGCTGAAGATACCAAAAGGGGTCGCGACCTTCATTGTCGATGTACTTCCCCCAGGCACTGTGCGGCTCCGGAGGATTGTCGGACATCGGCATGATGGCCGTAGCTTCATCGTACTCATCAAACATGCCGAGGAAGATCTGGTCCGCCCCGCAAGCCACGGCGTTGTAGATCCGGTCCCAATAAAAGTCTCCACCTGCCCTTGGCGTGTATTGGGTGTCAGGCTCCAGCCTGTAGAGGTTATGCCAGGAGAACCCGGGCCAGGCATGCGGCAGGATCTTCATGCCCCAGTTGTTGAGCCGGGTTTTCTGACTGTTGAGATCCACGAGGCTGCGCTCCATCCACGCGAGCAGCTGATCGTATTTCTGATAGTGGTTGAACCAATCCGTATTGCTTTCCCAACTGGAATGGACACCGCCGATCAGGTAGAGGTTCTGAGTATTGAACCAGTCTAGGATGGCGTCGGCTTCCGCAAGACTCAGGCCTTCCCGGCCGGGCACGGAAAAACCCCAGATAAAGAGCACCGGCTTGCCGTCTTCATGAAGGTAGCGGGGATCATCAAGAATGCCGACTTCGTTGACGAGGTAGTTCCAGTCGTTGGTGATCACCTCGAAAGGATTGGGATCATTGCTCATCGAGCTGACGTCATACTCGATCGCCCAAACGCGACCTTCCTTGTTGGCGGCCTTGCGGACGTTATCGAGAACGAACTCGGATGCCCCGTAATAGCCGCTGTTGTTTCGAGTCACAAAACGCTGGAGGTAGGCCCCATCGATGTCGTGCTTCCGCATCCAGCGAAAGTGACGCTGAACGGTTTCAGGATCACGCGAGGAAAAGACGTAAGCTGGCCGGCCATCCTGAAGCGACATCTCACCCGCTGGATAAATGCGGTTTGGCTCGTACTCATCGATCCAGGGCCACTGGTCGATGGTGATCTCCGTTGGCGACGGTGGAGTCGACGACGAACGCCCCCAGTGAATCCAGCCCTCATCGCCAAGATCGTTGGGAGTCGCGAACCAGCCCTGATAACCGGTCATGACCTTGCCCACGAGCGTCTTGGGACAGGTGAAGTCCTTGGTCGGCCCGGTGTAGGGCTCGAGCCAAGGTTCGGAGAGGACGTATTCAAAATCGGGATCAGGAAATGGTGTCGAACTCAACAGCACACTGGCCACCTTGAACGGCACCCCGTTATTGTTTCCCAATTGAAGTCGGAAATCATTCCCGCCGTTCTGGCGATTGGCGAAGCGGGGGTTCTCAAACTTGTGATAGGAATAGGCGAATCCCCCACGATTGACCCGACTTGAGCGCGTATGAATCTCAGACAGCCGAAACCGGTCCGCGATCGTCTCGCCGAAATTGGAATCATAGGTGACGGTTAGATAACCTCGATCGACATCCAAATACTCCACTTGCACGTAAACCGGTGCGCCGATTGGAAACAATCCGTCCGCGAGGTTGAAATAGAGCATGTTATTGGCACTCCAGACCGACTTCCCCTGAACACTTTCCGTGGTGAAATATCCCTCACTCCCCGGCCCGCTGACCGTCGGCTGCGCGATCAATGGATCTTCTGGACTCGGGAGATCGCCGGAGATCGCGGTGATGGTCAACATTCCCGGATTTCGTGAATTCCAGTCCATGATGATCGAACCGTTCCCACCGTAGGCGGTCAGAATCCCGGAATCGATGAAGCTCTGAATCTCGGCACGATGATCGACTCGGAGAAGTACGGTGCCACCGGTAATATCGGCTGTCCCACGCGCGATCTCGAGGCGGTTTGCAGTCAGGGTTCCTCCATTCAACTGAATATGAGGGACGACATTGGTGTCATCGAATGACTCACCCACCCGCACAAAGGTTTCAACATTCACCGTCCCACCATTCATTCGGAACTCCATGTCGTGCGTTCCCGGCTCGTCCTGTTGACCGATCAGGAGCCTGCTCTGAAAATTGGCGCTTGCTCCCGGCTCGACGATGATCAGGGAACTCCGGTTGTAGGGGCCGGACCAGTCGGTCGTTGTTAGGTTCGCCCCTGCAGCCAAGCGGAGCACTCCGCCGGGCCCGTTGTCTCCCGTGACGAGGTGCTTGATGGTGACCGTGTTCGAAAGCACACATTCCGCAGCCCCATTGACATTGAGCACCGCCTTGAAGCCGGCTCCGGGAGCGACTCCCCCGGTCCAGTTGGCACCTTCGGACCATTCCCCGGCTGCCGGAGGAACGACACCATTCGCCGCCGGGTTCCAGACCACCGTCTGAGCGGCGGCCAAAGCTGCACCACAGGCAAGCAACAGAAGTGACTTCGAAACCACGCCACCCTTCAGACGAGGAGAAGCGCCCGCCAAAAAGCCGCACCCATGTCGAGATTTTGGATCAGGCAGACCGCGTTCGGACGGGATCCCATTATCAGGGTAAAGGGACATGATACGGACTCGATAATGGGTTTTGTGAAAACAGATCAGTCCAAGGGCTTGATCCTCAGATTGCGATAGTAGACCGGTGCTTGCTCCTTGCCGTGAAGCCCTTGGAACCCAATGGGGCCTTTCCGGGCGTAGTCCTTCAGCGCGACGGCGAACTTGTTGGGCGTCCCGTCCGGGTTCTTGTGGGCCTCGTTCCAGCGGTCGAGATCGACATCGAGAACCTGCTCTCCATTGAACACCAAAGTGATCGAGGGACCTTTGCAGGTAATCGTGAAGCGATTCCACTCACCGATTGGTTTCGCCATGCTCTTGCTCGGTGGGCAGGCATCATAGATGCCGCCGACCATGCCAATCGGACTGTCGTCCGTTGATTCATGGACCTGGATCTCCAAGGCCTTGAGAACGTTGGAAATGTCGCTCGAGCGCAGGAAAACCCCACTGTTAGACGCCTTCTCAACTTTGAACTCCAGATCGAGCACGAAGTCGGAATAGGAGGCCTTGGTCCAAAGTGTATGGCGGTCACGGGCAACCAGAACGCCATCTTCGATGGTCCACTTTCCGGCATCAACCGCGTTCGAAAGGTCAGGTTTGAAGAGGCTTTCCCAATCCTCCGTATTCGGATGCTCGGCGGCGAAGAGAGGAAGTGAGATCAGACCGAAGGCCGAGAGGGCGAGTGCAATGAGCTTGGGTTTCATCATGGGGATCAAGGTGTGATGTTTCGAGATCAGGTAAGCTCAGGCTCCCACCCGGCACGGTACTTCCGCTTGAGCATTTCCTGCACTTCAGGCATGCCGCGCGCCTCCATCTTCTCCATGTCCCAGTCGATGCGCTTGCCGCTTCTCACCGCAAGGTTTCCAGCGAGCACCATTTCGGTCAGTGGGCCGGCATGATCCTCGAAGTTCGAAACCGGCTTGGGACCTTCGCCACGGATGGCACGGCAGAGTTCCTGGGTCGGGCCACCCTTGACTCGCGGATAGACCCTCGGAATCGTCCTCGCCTTTTTCATGAGAGTCTCGGGGAAGAGTATCGGCGAAGTACTACAGTAGGCGTCGTTAAAGAAGATCGTCCCCTCGGTCCCCACAAACACCTGGCCAAAGCCCTTGTTCAATTCGAGATCATCCGGAATGCCGGGAGGGCGGACGAATTCCTTGTCGGTATTGGGATCACCGACTCCATCCTGCCAGACGACCTTGACTGGACCCCGACTCCCCTTGGCAGGAAAATCGTAGATGATTGTCGCCCGCTTGGGTGCCATGTTTTCATCGAATGGGGAGACCTTGCTCGCCTCGACCACAAAGTCGCCCTTGAGATCCAGCGCCCAGAAGGCGGAATTCATGCTGTGACAACCGATGTCGCCAAGCGCACCACATCCATAATCCCAGAAACCACGCCACTTGAAGGGGTGGATTTCAGGACTGTAGGGCCGGTCGGTTGCACAAGTCCCTTGCCAGACATCCCAGTCGAGTGTCGCGGGAACGGGGTCGGAGGGAAAGCTGAGGCCGGTTCCCTGCGGCCAGATCGGGCGATTCGTCCAGTAGTAAACCTCCTTCACCTCGCCGATCAGTCCGGCCTCGATCCACTCGCGAAGGAGGCGGGTTCCCTGCATGGTCGCGCCCTGATTTCCCATCACGGTAAGCACACCTTTTTCCTCGGCGTAGTTGGACAAGGCGCGTGTTTCCCACAATGAGTTGCACATCGGTTTCTGAACCATCACCGGCTTGCCAAGGCGGATCGCCTCGCAGGCGATCGGAAAGTGCATGTGGTCCGGTGTCGAAACCGTGACGACGTCAATTTGATCGCCCACTTCGGCGAACATTTCGCGATAGTCGGAGAAGAAGCGGGCATCGGGATACTTCTCAATCGCCCACTTCGCCATGTTCTTGTCGACGTCACAAAGAAACGCGATTCGATTGCCAGGTGCGATCTCTGAGATGTCGCTCTTACCCTTTCCTCCGCAGCCAATGGCCGCGACGTTAAGCTGTCCTAGAGCTGACTCCTCGCCCAACAGAAGATTGGGAGCGAGTGCGCTACCAAAAAGGGTCGAAGCGGTTTTGATGAAGGTACGGCGGGATGGGTGCATCATTTTTCTGGATTTTGAGAAGGGTTTAGAGATTGGTCGCGACGCTCAACAAGCTCACGCTGGAGCTGCTTGATACGCTAGGTGTATCGTTTAATCATTCAACAAATTTTTTGTTCTTATTCGTTACCCCCCTCCAGTCCGACCAATGGGCCCTCTGGAAAGGATCAAGGAGCACCCACGTCGTTGTCTTGGGGCACCACCGGAAATGCGTCAGGGAGTCAACTCACTCAATCGGATAGTTTTTCCATCATTGAGCTTCTCTTCCTCAAAGAACCGAAAGGACAACGAAGGGTCCTCAAGCGTGGTGTCCACTTCGATCATGGCCCAAGGCCTGATCTTGTTTCTCGCGATTCCTGAGGAGGTGATCTGGGTCACGGGATAACCCATCCCATGATCCTGTTGTTTGAATTCGTTGCGATGGATGTCACCCGAGTGAAACAGGACCCCGGAGATGCGGTGCTCTTTTACAAATCCGGCGATCACCTTGAGCTCATCAGGATACTTGGAGCTCATGATATCGTAGCCATTCACCACGACCTTGAATGGCGCTCGCGAGGCCTTCAACTGCTCGAATAACCATGCTCTCTGAGCGCGGCCGAACTGAGTTTTTTGCGGGCTGTTCGGTGCCCGCTCATCGGTCCGGTGATAACGGCCATCCATGACGAAGTAATCCACGTCCGCCCATTTGAATGAATAGAACACACCCGGAATTTCTTCCGTCCCATAAGAGGGATTCGCCCAAACATCGCGGAATGCTCTCAGTGAGGTTTCTTTACCCGCCGTCCCGGCATGGGAGTCATTGGGGCCGAAATCATGATCATCCCAAGTGGCATAATTCGGCACATTCGCGAGGATCCAATCGAAACCCTTCACCGAACGCTGTTTGAGATGATGCTCCCAAAGGACCTCATACCCGGTGCTATCGGCATAAACATTGTCTCCAACCATCAGATGAAAATCCGGCTTCTCCCGCCTCACCTGACCCCATGCCTCCTGCACCGGGAACTGCTTGAAGTCGATGCATGAGGTGAGGGCATAGCGAAACTTCGCCGGCTTTCCCTGCGGAGGAGCGGTGACGAAACTCCCGCGCGACGACTCTCCGCCCGCAGCACCGATCTTGAATTCATACTTCGTCCTGGGAGCCAGTCCTTCGAGTTGCCCCAGGAACACTCCCGGGCTGCCCCTACGAGGCCGGATGACTGCTTCCTCGGATGAATCCTCGCCAGATTCCGCTGGCCAGAAATTCACGGTTAGAATCTCCGCTTCAGCATCTTGAACCCAAATGAGACAAGACTCATCAGTCGTATGACCAACCATCGGACCCGACATGACCTGCGCTTCGAGAGCCGGGACCGATATCAGGAACGCGATGGCGATGGATTGGTTTTTCATCAGCAGGGCAGCTGGCAGACACCTAATCCGGAGATTCCTCCCAGTTTTTCCCTTCGTCAGCCATCCCGTCGAGATGCCGCATCTGCCCGAGGCTTCGGGCGTGGGGAATGTCGGGGGTCCAAAGTCGGCGGGGCGGGGCGTTGCCCCAGGCCGGACGATTCATCCCGACGTAGTGATCAAAAACGACCGGTGGCTTGGTCTGATGGCCGGCGCGACATTCACTTTGCACGGCATCGAATTCGTCAGAGACGCGCAGAATGAACTGAAACTCATGCCAACCCTGATCCGCATGACGCCGGGAGAACGCAGGCTTCAATTTCGTATCCCCTGTCCATGCCATCAACGGTGAACGTAGTAGCGACAACTGCCAGAGGTCACCACAGACACTCGAGCTGTAGGCATCCGGCGTATGAAGGCAGAGCGAAGCGCCGACACATTGCACGCTGTCCCATCCGCAGAAGGGCATCTCATCCGGGCCAGGCTGACGAAGCACATGACCTCCTGCCTGACCGCTGACCCAGGCGCTGGGTTCGCTCACAAGCTGGATTGGCATTTGTAGCATTCGAAACTGCTCGGAGAACACGACCTGCAAATCCAGAAAAACCTCCGGTTGGCCGGCATAAACCGTGACACCAACGCGAACTTTCGTGTCTCCAATGCGCTGGTCGGCAAAACAACGGGCTCGCAGCGGGCCCTCATCTTCAACAACCCACTCGAGATCGCCGAGAGTCTCTCCGACTTTCTCGTCAAAAGCAGTCTTGTGGAACACCCAGGTGTCCCCTCCGTCCTCACGCAGCTGCAGCGAGATACCACCTTTCCCGAGAAGCTCCTTTCCCTTCCAGCTCAAGGAGCCAATACCGCGTGGGGAAAGCTCAAGACTGAAATCTCCGGTCGTCATTCGTTGGTTCGCAATCTCCACCGTCTTGGAAAGCCGAAACGGATGCTGATCACCTCCATGGAGAAGTTTGAGAACCCGTTGGCCACCTTTGGGCACGGTCACCGGGATCACGGTTCGGTGGATCATCGGCCCGGTATTGGGTTCCGACTCGATCAACTGAAACGGCACCGGATCTCCATTCTCATCCGCGAACCAGCGCCCGTTCCAATCGTCAAAATCAATGAAGGGCTCGAACTCGACGTGACCGTCGAAATCACAATCGCTGCCATTCAGGACCACGATTCTCTGAACGTTCTCGGCGGGTAGTGTCGCGCGCGCATGCTTGCGACTGAGACGGACGATCTCTTCTTCCGCAATGATGCTGGCTCGTCCCTGCATGTGGCGGGTCGAAACATAGGAAGAAGGAACACTGGTTCCTGCAAGAATATCGTGGAACTGGGTGAACGCGAGATCGTGCCACGCCTCGTCAATCCGTGCGATCGACTTGCTGGTACTCGCTTCATCCGTTCCGAAAGCCTTCGCCAGCTCCTCGGCCTGCTCGAGCATCCGCTCGCCACGATGTTGGGTTTGCTTCACATCGTGCATCACGCTGTAACAGCCAGGGAAGGTCTTCTGAAGCTCCCAATCCACGACGGGAAGCGTATCCTTCTTGGGAAGAACGGCGGCGTAGAAATCATCGACCGTGCTGAAACGCAGCTCGACCCCATCGAAGTCATCGCGATGCGCGAGCAGCCACTCGATGGTCGCCTTCGTCGGTCCCCCGCCATGGTTGCCGAGACCGTAGAACATCATCGTATGCCCCAGTTCCGGATCGGCGGCTTTCACGCTGAGATCAATCTGACCGTGAAGCTCATCGCTCCGCGTCACGTAAGCCGGAGCGATCCGGAATCCAACGACTTCGGCCCCACCTGTCCCCCTCCAGCGAAAGGTCTGCGCGGGAAGGGAAACCTGACTCTCGTTTGGCCGGTGGAAGACGTAACCATGATAGCCCATCTCCGCGAGGAGATCGGGCAAAGTTGCGGGGTGTCCAAAGGTATCAACATTGTATCCCACCCGCGGGCTGATCCCGAAGCGATCCTGAAAATAGCGCTGTCCCAAAGCGATCTGCTTTCTCCAGCCGGCTGCCGTCGGGAGATTTGCGTCTGGCTGGGTAAGCTGACCGCCTGCGACCGACCAACGACCGGCTTCGATCAGCTGACGGGCTTCATTGAAAAGACCTGGATCCAGATCCTCGACCCACTGGTAGACCCATGATTCCCCCCGCGTGTATTTCAGCTCCGGATACTCATGACAACGATCCACCGCCGAGCGGAAAGTCGCCAATGCCTCATCTACCCCTGCCTGCCAGTTCCAAAGCCAAGTTGGATCCAGATGGGCGTTCGCAATCAAGTGGACCACCATTTTCGTCACCCACGAGAATTAGGCCCTCCACCCGTTTGCGTAAACGATAAACCACGACTTTTTAATCACGAGGATTTGGCCGGCCAAGGAGAGATCACCCCTTTAATGCGAAGTCGGGTTGAAATCGGCAAGGTCTTTAGGAAAGGACGCTCAAGCCACAAATACTCCTTGGCAGCATACATGGTATTCAGTAAAACGTTATTCCTACGAAGAAAAACTCAGCGAACCTGGATTGGCCTCAGCCTGATCCAGCTTTAGAAACCAAGCCGTCAGTCAGAATCTCGCCAGAAAAATCAATAAATTCGAGACGCTTCGGCAAAAGCTCATCGACAAGTCATACTCTTTTGGTTAAACGTTTACTCTCTTCTGGAGTGAGTCGCACTTCCCAATCAAAAAATCCCAAAAACAAAAAAGAAAAATGAACCTGAACCATCTCAAGTATTCATGGCTGCTACCCTCGATTGTAGCCTCCTTCGCCATTCCATCCGCCTACGCCCAACAGGCGAGCAACGTTGAATGGACTGGTGAAAATGCGACCGGCAACTGGTCGGACACCACCTGGTTCGACGTCGATACCGATACCGTCCGGAGCCCCGCTGACGGAGATCTGGTCGGGTTCCTTGGTGATGCCGCGAACATTACTGTCGATGTGGACACCCCGCTTCTCGAACAGCTTCTCATCGACGATTTCTACACGCTTGAGATCGATAATCTCGTCGAAGTGTCAGGCACCAACGGCGTCAACAATCCGGACCCCGACCCAGACGTCCCTCCTACCGGCTTCTTCGTGCTCGACGGGACGCTGAACGTCAATGGAACCGGCCTCATCAGCGTCATTGAAGGTGGTGTCTTCGAGCTCGGCCGAACGGGGTTCGGCGAGTTGAATCTCGTGGACGGAGGTGAGATCAACCTCGAAGTCGAATCGAACTTTGGAAGAGACGCCCCCGGCGACGTGACGGTCAATCAGACCGGCGGAACCATTCTTCATACGGGAGGCATCGCAAGAATGGCCGGCTGGAGTTCCAGCATGGTCTGGAACCTCTCAGGCGGATTGACCGAATTCACCAGTTTGAGAATTGGGTGGGGCAGCGGCACCGGCACGGGTGTGGTCAATCACACGGGTGGCGAAATGGTCCTCAAATCGAACAATTGCACGATTGGATGGGACAGCTCTGGCGACTCGACCTTTACCTACAACCTCTCGGACACCGGAAAACTCACGGTCCCCGACGACAGGCTGCGTATCGGTGTCTCAACCGCGGATGCGACAAGCAACTTCCTCATCCAGACCGGGGGCGAACTCTTCGTTCAAGGTCGCCTCGATATTGGTGAAAGCGGCGATGAAAACACCTCAACCAACCTCTACAGCATCTCGGGAGGGATGGCCGATATTCGGAATGTGATTTTCGTCGGTGCTTTCGGGTCGACGGGCACTGGTGAACTGCAAGTCAGCGGAGATGCCATGGTCTTGGCCAACGGGATCTTGGTCGGCAATGGATTCGCCGGAACGGCGAACGTCAGCGGCGGAATGGTTCAACTCTTCGGTCGCCTTCGGATCGGATCAAACAACGGTTCGACCGGAACCAATGAATTCAACCTCACGGGAGGCACCGTCGAAGTCAACAATCGCGTCGACATCGGCGAAAGGCCTACCCAGACCAACATCCTGAACGTCTCAGGCGGCAATCTGTCACTGATTGGTGAGGACAAGAGGATGCTCGTCGGATTCTTCAACGATGGCACGGGAATCTTCAATCTCAGCGGAACAGGCGTGGTCGATGCCGAACAAGTGGTTCTTGGCGACAATGCCGGGGCGGAAACCATTGAAGGCACGGTGGGAACCGTCCACCTCACCGGCGGAACCCTGATCACCAGAACGATCCGAGTCGGTGGTGGAGATCCTGCAGACCAGACCCTTGTCCTCGACGGTGCCAACATCCAGTTCAAGGCCGATCTGGTAGACCCCGCCGACCTGATTGCCGGCAACGTCACCACCACCAGCCTGCTTGCAGGTGGCGTGACTTTTGACACCGCAGGTGGCGACGCCTCCACAACCGGTGTGATGACCGGACCCGGTGGTTTGACGAAAGCCGGAGTTGGCACACTGACGGTCAATTCGGTCCAAGCCTACACGGGCGATACCAGAGTCGACGAAGGAACCCTTATCCTCGTCGAGCCCTACTTGGCCGATACAGCTGATGTCTATCTTGCCAGCGGAACGACCTTGGAGCTCCTCCATGAAACGACCGACAATGTTCGCAGTCTCTACGTCGATGGAAGCCCGGTGGCACCCGGTCTTTACGATTCGACCGCAGACTTCATCTCCGGCACCGGAAGCTTGAATGTTCTGGAAGCGGGATCCGGCCCAGAAGGAAACTTGGAAATCACTTCAATCACCGTAGATGGCGCGATCGCAACGATCGTCGTCCAGGGCGAAGCCAGCACGGAATACGTCTGCAAAAGCTCAACCTCGCTGTCAGGTTTCGACACGATCGCCACCACCCCATCGCCCATCGTCACTGATGGGAGCGGAGTCGCCACCTTCACGGTCGCGGCTTCCGAAGCCAGAAGGTTCTACGTCGTCGAAGAGAGTAGTGCTCAATGAGCTTCACGGAAAACCGTGAAATCGGGGATGTGCTGAACAACGCGAATTCTCGATAAGCCAATCAAACCGAGCGGTGATGGGTTGCCATCGCCGCTCATTTTCGTACGCACGAGCGAGCCGGACCACCCATCCCTCGGTCCTGGCCTTCATCCTATCCATCCTGATCCGGTTCCTTCCCCAGCCTGGTCACCTTACTACCAACCCGGAAAATGGAGGCTCGCCTTCCACGGACCGAATTCTAAAGTTCACCAATGGCTGTGGGTAAGGGACAGATGAAACTCCGGGATATTGCTGATTTGGTCGGCTGCTCTCTGGCGACCGTTTCAAATGCAATCAACGGGCGTGGACGAATGAGCGAAGACATGCGCAGGGAGATCCTTGCGAAGTGCGCAGAGCTGAATTTCGTCCCAAACTCCGCAGGGCGCAGCCTGAGGCTCCAACGCACGGATGCCGTGGGTGTCATCTACGCCCCATCTTTCGCCGAACTCTTCGGCAACGTCTTCTATGCCCGGATCATGGAAGGCCTGGCCGAGACTTTCGGCGAGGCGGGCATAGACCTCATTCTGGGAAATCGAATGGAGCCATCCGGCATTCCAGCCATCGTCCGTCAAGGAAAGGTCGACGCCCTGATCGTGCTGGCAGGCGTCTTCGAACGCGAGGCCTACGAAAATCTCAAGGAGTGTTCGGTTCCGCTATGCATCGTCGATAGCCATGTGGACTTCATCGAGGCTGACACCTTGTCGAGTGATGGCTTCGGCGGCGGCCAGCTGGTGGCTCGCCACCTGATCGAAAACGGTCACCGGGACGTGCTGATGATCGCCTACGAGTCTCAGCTTTATAATATCGAGCAACGGATCGCCGGCTTTTTGGACGGAGTTCGTGCCGCCGGAATCGACTCTCCGGAAGAGAGCCTCGTGCTGCGGGTGTCTGACAATGATCAAGCGGCGACTCTGCTTTTGGATCGAATCAGGAAACCCAATCCTCCGACGGCGGTTTTTACAGTGAATGACACCCTCGCTTCCCATCTGATCCAGGCACTTCCTGAAGCCGGAGTGAGCATTCCGGATGATCTTTCAGTGGTTGGATTCGACGATGATCCGGCAGCCGCCCGATGTAATCCACCGCTGACGACCATCGGTATGGCCAAACGTGACTTCGGCGCGATCAGCGCCAAGCTGGTCCTCGATCGCCTTGCCCACCCCGATATGACGCCGGTGCATCAGATCCAACCGACTCGACTGGTGATTCGCGATTCGGTGAAGAAACTGTAGAGCGTGCCCGCTCCTGAATCTTGATTCAAGCAATTTAGGTTAATCGTTTTTTCTTTCAAGCTCAACCGTCGAGTGACACCGTCCGAACTCAAAAAACACCCACCCGGGCAATCCAACGAAATCCGCACTGAGGATGTTGGAGCGGAGTCCTACTTCGCAACACGGCCTCCAACAAAACCAACGAAGTCCCAGATCTGCCGCCAACTCCAGACCCTCAATGATCCGCTCTCGCACCCTAAGAACCAGCCTTCTCGCCATATTCTCGATCGCTGCCACCACCACTGCTTCCAGAGGTGAGGAATCAAATGACGATTCAATGGTCTGGTTGCGCGAAGAAACGAAACGGCAAATCGACGGCTCAAGAGTGCAGAGCAACAGTGGCATTTGGATCCAGACGCCAGACGGTGTCGGACACTACAAAGCACTCTGGGTTCGAGACTTCTACTACCAGTATCAGTATGCCGGCGAGTTCCTGGATGAGGCCGAATGCAAAGCTGCCATGGAGTACTTGTTTGATGGTCAGCGGGAAGACGGTTGCATGCCTGACCGGGTTCGTGCTGATGGGGTTGCGGTCTATAGCCCAGGTGGACTGAACGACCCGATGGCCGATCACGCGGTCGACAACGGACCGTTCATGGCCATGCTTGTATGCGAGTATGTTAGACGAACCAAGGACCTCGATTTCTTCAACAGCGTGGAAGACAAGCTGAAGAAGGGAATGGATTTCATCCATAGGTCGGAAAAGGGAATGGTCTACAACTCGCCCGATGACCCTCAATGTGTCTACGGCTTCACTGACATTGTGACCAAGACTGGCAACCTGCTCTTTTCATCCCTTCTCTACCTCAAGTCCTGTGAGGATCTGGCTGCCTGCTGCGAAATGTCCGAAGTGGGAAACCCGGATGAATACCGCAGGCGGGCGGATCTCATTAGGAAGAACCTCCCTACCCTGTGGAATGATGAAACCGGCATGTTCTGGGCTGCGGACAAGGACTGCAAGCAGTTGGATATTTGGGGAAGCGCCTATGCCATCGATGTGGGGGTGACCACGGACAAGCAGCGGGATCGCATTGTCGACTACCTCATCAAACACGAGGATGACATCGTTCAGAGAGGGCAGATTCGTCACTTGCCGGGTCAAGAAGTCTGGCAGCGGTTATTCCGGGACAATTACCCTCCAGGCACGTATCAAAACGGCGCCTATTGGGCGACGCCACTGGCTTGGATCATACCCGCGGTGGCGCAGAAGAACCCCGAGACGGCATGGAAATGGCTTCGAGACGCCATCAAGGACTCCCGGGACAACGGAATGGCGGAGTGCATCAACGGCAGTGACAGGAAGGTTCCGAACTTCGTCGTCAGCGCGACGAATCTCCACTACGCGGGGCGCTGGCTGGAAGAGTATGCACCTGAACCCACGAAGTGAACCCAGCCGTTCAATCCCTGACTTCATCACGATCAATCCCAATGCCCAACATTCATCCCCTAAGGAAAATCGCTTCAGTTCATGCGGCCCCGCATTCGTCCAAAATTGAATCCCTGATCATGGAACTCCCATACCGCTCATCTGTCGGCGCCCGCGTCCTCATTACCGGCATGTTCCTCACTGCCAGCACCGCATCCAACGCTGCCACTTCCGATTGGCCGGGGTATCTGGGCCCGAATCGCAATTCGATCTCAGCCGACTCCACACCTCTAGCAGATTCATGGCCTGAAGGCGGCCCGCCCGAACTCTGGAGCAAAGAGATCAACCCTGGCCACGGCGGCGCGTCGATCGTCGATGGAAAGGTCTACCTGATGGACCGTGTCGATGGCGAAAAAGACGTGCTCAAGGTCTACGACCTCAAAACCGGAGAAGAACTTGGCAGTAGCGATTTCGAGTCGGTCGGTCAGGTCAATTTCCCTGGAGCACGTGGCGTTCCGACGGTGACGGATCGTCATATCTTCGCCACCGGGCCGATGGGTGTCGTGGCGGGATGGAAGAGAGATGATCTGACGCTTCTTTGGTCTGTCGACATCATCGAGGAATTCGGCTCCGAACCGTTGTTCTTCGGCTATCCCGTTCACCCTCAGCCTTACAAGGATCTCGTCATCGTTTCGACAAATGCGCAAGACGCCTCGATTATCGCCTTGCACGCCGACAGCGGCAAGGTCGCGTGGAAGACACCCGGTCTTTACGGTTCTCTTTCAACACCCCTCATCCGGAAATTTCAAGGCCGTGACCAGATTCTCTACCACTCCAACGAGACCCCGGAGAACCCCAAAGAGGGCAGGCAGAGTCTTGCCGGACTCGACCCCGAGACGGGCAAGATTCTCTGGCGATATGACGGATTCCCTATGAATTTGCCAATCCCGCCGCCGGTGGTGGTTGACGATGAAACGCTTTTCGTGACGGGAGGCTACGAAGCTGGCGCTCAATTGCTGAAGTTCAGTTCAGGCCCGAAGCCCAAGATCAGTGTCGTGGAAAAATTCAAGTGGGGCTCCCAAATCTGTCCGCCGGTTGTTCATGACGGCCACATCTATTTTCTGACCCACGAAAACGCCACCCTGAAGAAGAAGAGCACCTGGTCCGAGGTCGGGCTCAACTGTATCACTGTCGATGGAAAAAGTTGTTGGAATACGGGAGCTGAGCCGATGTTCGGCAGAGGTTCGATGATTCTGGCCGACGGCAAGTTGCTGATCCGCGACAGCTACTACGGAAAGCTCTATCTGGTGGAGCCCTCGGCGCAGGGCTACCGCCAACTGGCTGTGGCAAACCCCTTCAACAACAAGCGCCGGGATCTCAAGCGCTGGGCCCCTCTCGCCATTTCAGAAGGCCTCCTCGTCATTCGTGATGAACGGGAGATCAAGTGCCTGGATTTGCGGAAGCCCTGAACGACGTCTCTAGCAACCCCTGATATCAATTCTACCGCGTCGTCATTTCCTTAGGTAGCCACTAAGCCAACGAACGACTTACCCTTTTAGGATGAAAAAGCCCTATTTCACCCTCTTGCTGTCCCTGTGCCTCTGGTGCAACCAAGTCTGTGCCGACGAACCGAAGCCGCCTTCGGAAGTTTTCGATTTGACTCACTGGAAACTCACCCTGCCGGTGAATGCTTCCGGAGCAGCCGAGGGCAAGGCGACAGAGATTCAGGCGGCGGAATTGGCAGACGGTTATACCAATACCGGATACTTCTATAGCGACAAGAAGGGAGCGATGGTCTTCTGGTGTCCTGTGAACGGGGCCACCACCGAAGGCAGCAAATACTGCCGCACCGAGTTACGTGAGGTGATCGATCCAAATGACGACGATGTCTGCTGGCCCGCTTCCGGAACCCATATTCTCGACGCCCGGTGCCGGGTTTCCGCCGTCCCAAGCTCGAAAAAAGTGATCATTGGGCAGATTCATAGTTACTCTGGAAAGGCGAAGCCATTGATCAAGCTGCAGTTTTTCAAAAACAGGGTCGAGGCATTGGTGAAGGAGAGCCCGAACAAGGATAAGGATCTCAAACTGACTTTTGCTGATGTCGGACTCGGTAATGATTTCGACTACCAGATCAAGCTGGATAACGGACTTCTCAGCATTTCGGTAAACGACGAAGTGCAGTCGGTGAACGTGTATGAATCCGATCCACAATGGGCCGACCAATGGTTCTATTTCAAGGCCGGCTCCTACGTTCAGGATACCGATGGTCCTGCGACCGAAGGTGGTCGGGTCTCATTCACCAAACTGATGGCCGCCCATTCCAAACCCTCAACCGAAAACCCCAAGGAATAATAGCCCTGAAACCATTCGTCCTCCTTTGCATTGCCACGTATCCCGACCCGCGCATCAACAAATGCGATGTGCCAGCTTGATCAATTGTTTAACCCAACCATAGAAATTATTTCCAATGAACCCCAACACCATTCCTCGTCGAACCCTACTCAAAAACCTTTCTTTGGCCGCCCTCGCCAGCTCCGGACTTCCAAGCTTCGCGCAGGAAGAAACTTCAGCGACACCCGGGATGATACTCGGGCTCGATGCTCATGCCGTGCGAGGCATGAAGTGGAAAGCGATACCTCTGATAAATTACGCGGCCGAACTGAAGCTCGATGCTGTGTTGCTCAACGGTTTTCATTACTTCGATCGCCTCGACGAAGCACATCTCAAGGAAATCAGGGCCGTGGCGGATTCCAAGGGGATTCAAATCCGGATCGGCGCGGGTGGGATCAGTCAAGGAGCGTCTTCCTTCAAGCCCACTTACGGCAGCCCTGAAGATGCCATGATCGAAGGGATTCGCGTGGCCCTCGCGCTCGGCTCACCTACCGTCAATTGCCGCATCGGCAGCATCCAGGATCGCTACAGTCCGGGCGGCATCCAAGCCCGCATTGCCGAAGCTGTGACTACCCTGAAGGCCATCAAGACCCGCGCGCAGGATGCGGGTCTCAAGTTCGCTTTCGAGAATCACGCGGGCGATACGCGATCCGAGGAAGTCCTCGAGCTGATTGAAGCTGCAGGCACCGACTGGTGTGGGGTGATGCTGGATCCCGGCAATGCCGTGTGGGCGATGGAGGATCCGATGGAGCAACTGCAGAAACTTGGACCTCACGTACTCTGCACCAGTGTCCGTGACTACACGGTCTGGACATCCGAAGACGGTGCGATGTTCCAGTGGACCGCCATTGGCGAGGGGCAGATGGATGTCCCGGCCTACACAAAACGATTCAAGGAACTCTGCCCCGGGATCCCATTCTTCGTCGAGACCATCTCCAACGAGGCGAGACCGATCCCCTTCCTTACTGAAGAATTCATCGCGGGCTTCCCGAATTTGAAAGTCACGGACATTTCTCCCTTCTTGAGGCTCAGCCGCCGTGGGAGTCCGCCACCGATTCTAAAAGCCCCCGAAGGCACCGATGCCAAAGCCTTCGATCAACAGCTGCAGAAAACCGAGTTGGAGAAGAGTATTGCCACCCTCCGCAATCACACCTGATTCAATCCCATGAAACTCTCTCCTGCGATTTCCTGCGCGCTCATTCTCGTGTCTTCAGCCATCGGCGCCGATGCCAAGCCCAACATCGTATTCATCGTTTGCGACGACCTCAACACTCACGTCACAACGTCGGGTTATCCTCACATCCAGACACCCAATTTCACACGACTCGCCGGCGAGGGCATGACCTTCAATCGTGCCTACTGCCAGTACCCGGTTTGTGGGCCTTCGAGGGCGTCATTTCTCAGTGGCCTCTATCCCGAATCCACTGGGGTGCTCAACAATTTTAGTGACATCCGTGAGACCCGCCCGGACACGGTATCGATGCCTCAAGCGTTCAAGGATCAGGGCTATTGGACCGCCGCTACCGGCAAGGTTTTTCACAACGCAAAGGTTGATCAAGGTGACATCGCGTGGGACGAGCAAGTGCGATTCGAGAATGACGAAATGCCGATCGAAGCCGCAGCGCGGAAAAAGTTTGAGGCAGAACACGGCCCAGTCACCGATAGCAAGAACAAGAAAGCCTGGAGGGAATTCCTACCGACCGTCGCGACCCAAACCCGTGGCCAGCAGCCCGGCTACGGGCCATCGGGTTTGACAGATGATCAGCATAAGGACGGCAAGAACGCGAAGCAGTTTGGTGAGTGGCTCGATCAGAAAAGTTACGGCGAACAACCCTTTTTCATCGCGGTCGGCATCCACAAACCTCACGGCGCTTTCCTCGCGCCCCAGGCCTATTTTGATCTGTATCCTCGAGAGGAGATGCAGTTTGAGGCTCCTCCGAAAGGGATTTGGGAGAACATCCCCAAGTCCGCGATGAGCAAACGATACGAAGGCTTCGGGTTTGAGTTCGCCGTCGAGAACGATCCACTCCGGCGTGAGTACAGGCAGGCCTATCATGCATGCATCTCCTTCATTGATACCCAGATCGGCCGCGTCTTCGACAGCCTCAAAAAGAACGGCCTCTGGGACAACACCATCATCGTGCTGACCTCAGATCACGGCTACCACCTTGGTGAACATTTCATGTGGGGGAAGGTTACTCTGTTTGAACTCGGCAACCGCGTCCCCCTGATTATTCGCGCTCCCGGACTGACGACACCTGGATCGTCGAGTGAAGGCCTGGTCGAGATGATCGACTATTATCCGACCCTCGCTGAACTCGCCGGGATCAAGCCGCCTAGCGACCTCCAAGGCCAAAGCATCGTGCCCATTTTGAAGGATTCTAACGCCCCGGGAAAAAATGTCGTCTACACCGTCGTCACGCGTGGCAAGAAGCTCGGTCAAGCGATTCGGACCCAACGCTGGCGCTACACTTCTTGGCCCGACGGCGAAGAACTTTACGATCTCGATAAGGACCCGGATGAGCACCACAACTTGGCGAAATCCCCAGAGCACAAAGAGACCCTCGCGACGATGCGAACTCACCTCGGGAACATGGAGAAAACCGCTGTGGCAAAACGAGCCAGAAGCGCTGAGCCCGGTGATTGATAGGTTGATCCTCTATGGATCACGTCCCGAACACCGAACAAGCCAAGGCCATACGACGATCAGTAGGAGATCCCTTAAAGCTTGTAGTACTGTTCCCAGCCTTTCCGTGGTGCTGGATCAAGCAGATCATTGGCCTCCTTGTTGTTGGTGATTTGCTGACTTTTCTCATCGAAATCCAGTTCGCCGCCGAAACGCTGGGCTAGAATGCCCAAATTGAAAAGCTGGGTGAGCGGACCAGAAATCGAGAACGGAGTGCGCGTCTCCTCCTCGCCCTTACAAGCCAAGAGGAAATTGGCATAGTGATCGGAATGCTTACCTGTGATTCTCGGTAAGGTCGGAGCCAATTCCTTATACCTCTCTTGGGGAAGGACTCGCAGCGCGGCGCCATGCGCTCCACCCAGGAAGACGAGATCCTTGCCATCCGGCCCCTTTCCATAGATCAACTCGCCGTATTCAGTCAAATTGAGTGGCTTTCGTTTTCCTATCACCTTGTCGATGGTGCCGAGTCCCTCCGGCACTTCAGGGAAATTCTGTTGACCGTCATACCACGCAACTTCGCAAGGTGGCATCTCTCCGCGAGCCTCGAAACTGAAGCGGATCGTGGACTCTTGTGGGTAGACGAATCGATTGGTGCCAACCAGCTCATCTGCTGTAATTTTCCGTGGCATACCAAGCTCAAGAAAGCGGTGGCAGGTATCGAGCATATGCGGCCCCCAATCACCGAAGGCTCCACAACCATAGTCATACCAACTACGCCATTCCTCGGGGTGGAGGCGCTTGCTGTAAGGGTTGACCGGTGCCCCATCGCACCAGAGATCCCAATCGACACCCGCCGGCAAGGCTTCGACTGGATAGGCCGTGACCGATTCTCCCCAACCATGCCAGCGGCGGGCTTTGTTCATGTAGGCATCGATCTTGGTCACATCTTTGATGATGCCCGCTTCCTGCCATTTCTTGAATTGGAAATAGGCGGCTCCAGAATGGCCGTAATTGCCCATCTGAGTGGCCACGCCACTTTTCTCCGCCATCTTCATCAAGCGATCACATTGGCCAAAGGTATGCGCCAACGGCTTCTCCAAGTAGATGTGCTTCCCCAGAGACATCGCCAACATGGAAACGCTGAAATGGGCATGGTCCGGAGTCGTGATGACGAGCGCATCGATGTCGTCGCCGATCTTATCGAACATGCGTCTCCAATCGGAAAACTGCGGCACGTCCGGATGCTCTTTGAGCGTCTTCTGGGCGTGGTCGCTCTGGAGATCGATATCACACATGGCCACGAAATTGGCCAGCCCGGTGTTGTTCACGTTGTTGGTATTGGCGAAGCCACGATTGCCTACGCCTACCATGGCGAGGTTGACGCGTTCACTGGGAGCGAGTTGACCGCTACTTGACCTTTGCCCGAGAACGACATGGCTCGGCACAATGGAAAACGCGCCAAAGACAGCCGATTTCTTCAAGAAGTCGCGGCGCGTGGTTGAGGTGGTAATAGACATAGATAGTTGGGGTTTGGTCACCACCCATCTCCAGAAAACCGGCCGACCCCGTTGGGAGGTCGACCGATCCGAAGGTGCTGGTGATTCTCATTCAGTTCCCTCATTCAAGGAAACAATCATGCGGTCTCACGGGCCAGTCACTTGAAGGCGGACGAATAATTTCCCCGATGGTGAGGGGAAGGTGTAGGTCACCTCGCCATCGACGATGGTGACGCCGTCTCCCTCGGTCACGGGACTCCATTCACCGTCGAGTGTCGTCGAGGTTTCCACCACGAAGTCCGTACCGTAGTCGCCGAGGTAGCCTAGGGCCTTGTTCCAGGTCACGCTGAACGTGCCTCCATTGTCGACCACTCCCGGAACCGGAGTGAAGCCGGTGGTGTTGGTGTCGCCGCCGAGGAAGAACTCGATCCCGTTTTGAACCCCGTCGAGATCGTGGTCCCCTTCGAGGCCTTCGGAGGTGCTGTTGGCGGTCTGCCATCCAATGAAGCCGCCGACCGGGGCTCCGATCCACTTGGTGACGAGAGCGGTCTGCTCGGCGGCGAATTCCGAGGGGGTCATCACACCGCGGTAGATCTTCACCTCGCCGATCATTCCGTCCATGTATTGATCTGGGTTCGTGCTTCCTCCGAGGAACATGCTCGCACTGTTCGAGAAATCTGCCGCAGCAACTGTAGTCATACTGGTCGAGCGGGTCGCTGAATCCCATAATTCTACAGACCCGGTTCCAGCGTTGTAGTTGACGGCGAGGACCACCGTATCTCCTGCAAAGATGACCTGTGTTTCTGGGGAATTCTGCAGCATTCCTTCGTTCAGCCAAAATTCCGGTATACCGCCTTGGTAGCCCAACCTGAAGGAAGCTTGGGAGCTGGACATCACGACATCCCGCTGATTTCCGCCGAGGATCGAATCCGCTTTAACGACCGCAAACACCGTAAACCCGGTGTAAGGCTGGGCGCCGGTTGGTGAGGTGAAGTCCAACCAGCTGTTCTGCTCGGCGCCGTTGAAGGTCAGAAGGGTGGTTTTCGTCACCACCTCCACCTCCTCCTCGATCGTGAGAAATCCGGCGTCGAGTCCCGCGAGGTTGGTCGGACTGAGGCTGCTGCTGGGATACAACATCGTTCCGACAGCTGGCACGGCGGGAAACTCCGCATTGCCCGACAAGTCCACCCATTCGGTCACTTCGTTCGTATTGACGACCGACACGCTACCGACATCGGTGGCGTCGAGGTGATAGTAGAGTGTCGCGACCGGACTAAACGGAGTGGCGCTGACGGTTTCGCTTTCATCGCTAAATTCACCATCCTTGATTGCAGTGACCGTGTATTCGTAGGTCACTCCGTTGGTGAGGCCGGTGTCGGTATAGTTGCTGGTGAGCAGACCTTCTACGAGCAATTCGCCATCGCGGTTGATTTCGTAGGAGTCGGCGAGTTGATCAGCCCAGTCGAGGGTCACCTCGGTGTTTCCAGGGGTGGCAACCAAACCGGCTGGCGCCGTGAGGCCCGCCCACTTGAAGTTCAGCGCGAGTCGCTCCGCTTCAAACTCGGCCGGAGTCATCGCACCGCGATAGACTTTCACCTCTCCGATCATCCCGGACATGTATTGGTCTCCATTAACACCTCCACCTAGATAGATAGGCCGATTTTCCGAGAAATCCCCAGCAGGAACCGTGGCGCTGCTGGTCGTGCCGGATAGCGAATCCCATATTTCCACGGTCTCGGTGGCGACGTCATAGTTGACGGCGAGGATCACCGTGTCTCCCGGCCCGACGACCACGGGACCTTCGAGCTCGACTCCATTAAGCAGTAGTTGCGGTCGGCCGGCCTCATAACCCAATCTGAATTTTGTTTGGACGCTGGACATCACGACGTCCCGATTGATTCCGCCTAGGATGTCATCCGCCGTGACGGCGACGAGGACCGCGAAACCGGAATACGGAAGCGCAAAGCCCGTGTTCGAGAAATCGAGCCACTCGTCCTGAAATACTCCACTTTGAAAACTAAGGAGGTTTCTACCCGAGCCCATGTCGAGACCCGGCAAATCAGTCGGGCTGCGGGTGGCGCTGGGATAGAGCACCGTTTCTTCACCCTCTGATGAGTCGTTGAAATTGCCCGTGAGATCTTCCCAGGTAATCACTTTTTCAGCGACCGGGCCGAACTCATCGAGCACAACGCTGTCCTCAACCGAGCCATCGAGGTGAATGTAAAGAGAACTTCCCAAGACGGGTGTAAACGGCGTGGCGCTGATCTCGGCGCTATCCTCGCTTTCAAAGGCGGGGTCCCCGTTGTCAAATGCCGTGACCACGTAGAAGTATTGGACTTCGTTAGTAACATCGGTGTCGGAATATTCGCTGGAAATGAGATCTTCGACAACGAGCGTCTCGTAAGGGCCTCCCGGGAACTCGCTACGATAAACCGAGTAGGATGCAAGGATCCCCGAGGTGTTGTCATCCCAGTCCAGAGCCACTACGGTATCATTGGGGATTGCCGTCAAGTTGGTGGGCGCCTGGATGACGGGAGTGATTTCTAATTCGTTGCTCGGGCCGGTTTCGGGCGGGGCCTCCGTGTCGGTGGCGGTGACGACGTAATAGTAGGTCGTTCCAGTGACGACGGTAGTGTCGATGAATTCGCTATCGGTAACGCTGGGCTCGAAGACCGTCGGGTAGGGGCCACCCGGGGACGTGCCGCGCTTGACGGTGTAGAAGTCCACCGTGCCGGACAGGTCGTCGGACCAGTTCAGATCAACGCTCGCGCCATCGGTCGTGCCGGCAAGGTTCTCGGGTGGTGTGATGCCAGTTGGGATCTCAGTAACAGAAAATCCGTTGATCGTTGAGCGATCAATATTCGCTGTCGTCTTGAAGATCATGGTTCCGGCTCCATCAGTGGTGATGGTACCAGTTGCCTGAGCCGATTCATCAGTGGTAAATGGAGTCGCGGGGACTGTGTATGACCCCGCCACGGCCAGCGCTTCACCATCAATTTCGTTTCCGGCATCAAACAGATAAAAGCTCCCTGACTTCCATGAGCCATTCCAATCATTTCCTGATGATGTCACCGAGTAAGCGGTGTTCGCGAGAAGGCCTTCAACCTTCACATACATTCCCTGCCCGACACCAGTCGCGAACTCGGCATCCTGATTCGTTCGATTACCAAGCCGTTCTCTCATCAGAAGCGCTTGAGTAAAACCACCACCATCATCTTGAGAACCGATTCTTCGCCGCGCATTAAACCCCGCAGAGTAGGTGCCCGGATCGCTGAATCCCAGAACTGACGAAGCACCGAGGACCGAAACCGTGTAGCTGCCTATGGTCGTGGTTACGGCGTCTGACCCAGCACTTGGCTGACCAGGTTGCCAGGCCTCGAACCCGTCTTGGATGGGGTCATCAGCATTCTGATGAAAGTCCACCGCGATAAGCGGCGCCGCATTGGCACTCATGGCAAGCAGCAGGGATGCTAGTCCCAATGCCATTGTTTTTTCTAACTTCATGTCCTGTCTTTTTTTGGGTTATTTGTCTTTGCTCGGGTGCTCACCCGAATGGATTTATCGTTTAATCAAATACTATAGGAGATTAGTCATATTCAACTAAAATCATAATTAACAATCGTTTTATCTTCGACTCCTATCGAGTCAACGATATTTCTCGTCAACAATTGCCGCTGCTCGACCAATATCTTGAAAAGGTCTCCAAGGCGGTAGAACTTTGCGTGGATTACGCTCAAGCGGGCACACCTAGAACGGTAACCAGCTCGACGTCCACACCTTGACGATGAGAATATGGGAATCATCGCCGTTCAGGTCAGGATTTCTCCTTCTTCTTTTTGATCAGGTTCATATCGAACATTTGTTTCATCCTGATGTGTTTGCCGTCAGGATAGAACAAGAGAACACATCTCGCTTCCTTTCGGAATGGCATGAAAGTCGAATAGAACATCGTCGGTTTTCCCTCCTGCTCACGGAAGGCCCGGAACTCGGCCGCATCCTCCTTAGGTAGAGTAACCCGCTTCGTCACCGAGGCGCCCGGCTTGACCGCAACAGGCTTGGCCTTGGCTCCGACCTGCACCGCGACGGCTTCCGTGGCGGCATTGATGATAAGCCAGTCGCGCGGGCCGACTTCAGATAGATCATCGGGCAAGGCCGCAAACTTCACCTCTTCTTTCGTCGTCCAGCCAAGAATGAGAACACCGCCCGTGTTGCCAGGTACTGGAATCGTATGAGCGACGATGGGCTTCTCCTTTTCCTGCCCCGCCGAATCGTAAACTTGCAAAGGGCCTTCAACGCTTAGCTTGATGGTCTTGGTAGGCTGGATGCTTGAAAACTCGAGCGGCGTGAAGCCTTTGCTCGTCTTGACAAAGAGCTTCGGCATCGGGCTCTCGTTCAGTGCAAGACACCGGACGGTCAGGTCCCTTGCATTCGCCGTGGCGATCATGACACAGAGTCCGACGATGAGTGAATTTCGCATGATGGGAGATTGATGAAGATCGCTACCGATACAATCAGATTTCCTCAGGGCTTAGCCACCTGAATGAAGTCATCTGGAATTTCCGACCAAACGCACTGGATGGCTCGATCAGTTCTTCAGGAGAGCTTGCTGCTACACCACCCCCAGCCTCCACAGGCTCCGGGTAGCGCTGAAGCTTCGCTTCGCACCAGGCCCTGGCCTTCACTTGTCCGGTCTTTGCTTCGACGGATTCTCCGTAGCTGCGGATCGTAAAAGTGTCGGACCGGGCGGTCATGTAGGGCGACAGCGCCTGCAGGACGTCTCCCTGCATCAGGTATCCCGGGAAACCCGTTGCCTGCGAACTGTCAGCAACCAATTGCGAATTGGCTGCCTTCTCAGCGATCGAATTGGGAATACTGAGATTGACGGCTCGGTCAAGTGCCGCCTGAAGAGGACCGGATTCACCCAACTCTCCGGATTCGAGACGACGGTTGACGAACTCGCTCAGACCTCTGGCGGGACCCCGTTTGCGGATCTCCACAACGACTTCCTCCGCGATGCGCCGAACCTCTTCAGAGCTCAGTGTTCGGAAGCCCATCCAGAAGTTCTCATCTGGATTCGAGGCATCGGTGGCCTTGCCCAGAGTTGCATTCACGCGGGGAAAGCGAACCCCATCCTCAGGCGAGCTGAACCCTGTGATTTTCCCGTCGCCATTGATATTCTGGACGGGCAATCGATGGGTTCCCGAGAGAAAGGCTTCCCACGCATCGACCGATGTCGAATTCACATTGAAGGCGCCATCGACGACGAGATGCCCCGCATTGACATGGTAGCCGCCGGTGTCTCCGGTAGCACGAAGTGTCGATTCTTCGAATTTCGACCCCCCGGGCTCGTATGGGATGAAGCGCGGATTCGGAAGCAGGAGATCCCCGTTCAGAATGGCCGCATAATCGGCAGGCACATCATCACCGGCAAAGTTATCATCATTCTGAGGAATGGTCGTGAATATATAGGAATCCCAAAGAGCTTCGTTCACCAGAAACGAGGCGTCATACAGATTGAAGTTCCCGGAGATCGCCCACGATCTCGGGACGGGATTACTTGTGCTGAAGGTGTCGCGGATCGATGCACGCCAGGAGTCTTTGGGGATCCGCGGATTGGCGTAGGAATTGCCGACGATGTAGGTTGGCTCATAGCTGAACCTTCCTGCGCCCGCGTGCTGGAGTTGACCGAGGGAGACCAGATCCTGCTGGGGAATATCGAAAAGGATGACCCGATCATAGCCGAAGTTCGCACTCCGATCACCACCCCAGTAGGTGAAGGCCGCAGGGGACTGCGAGATGTCGAGCTGGGGAAGGGGCGAAGGGGGTTGCAAATTGTTTGCCAGTGAATAGCCCGCAAGGACGGGAAGATTGAGAGGGGAGTCCCACTTCGGATTATTCCAGATCGCGCGGATGTTCGAATCGATGAGTGGCCTGACCGAAGACGGATCGCCCTCGGTCGTCGTCCGCAGGCCGAATGCCACGGAAGCCTTGGCGCTGGGTCCGATCTCCGTAAGCACACGCCTCACCCCCGGGAAGCCTGAACAGTTGTCGATGGCGAAGGGAGTGAAGAAGAACTGTGAAACTTCGTGCGGCCCCTGATCCTCGTCATTGCCAGAACAGAGGGCGGGACGATCCATGGCAAACTCAACGGTCAAGGTCGCCCCGGGGGAAGGCGCGCTTGAATTGCTCACCTTGTAGAGCACACTCTGGTTGCTTACCCGGGAAATGTTCGGCGTGTATGCTTGGTCATCTCTCTCTGATCCTCGGTTCACATCGTTGGAAAAACCATAAACTTGACTTCTTCCGGGTGGCACGGTGACCGCCGGACCATGACACTGCCTTTTGGTATCCATTCCAGCTTGATTACTGAAGCTCCCCGAAACGGAAAATTGGGGATTCGGAAAATTGATCACCCGCGCTCCGGTGGGCTGTCTGGTTTCACCCTCGATTTTCAGCGATACGTTGTAGGGATTGTAGTGAGAAGTGAATAGCTGCGTATGGGTCTGAAGCTTGTTGTCTCTGGTCTGCTCGACCCACCCATTCATCTGCAGATACTGAAGGATCGGAGTGACGGGGCTGTTGCGATACCGCGTTTGATTTTTCCGGGTATCCAATACCGAGAAGTCGCCGTAGGGGATTCCCGATTTGGAATTCCTTGGGTTGATCTCGTGTGGTCCCAGCGCTCCGACATAGTAGTCACCGGTTTTCAAATTCGAATTATAGAACCCGTCCTTATCCAGAGAGATCGGGTAGATCGTTGGATTGCCGCGTTCCGACAGGAGATAGCGCTTTAGATTGTAATGAGCGTTGAAGATATCGAAATTGATATAACCTGATGACTTGAGGTCGGAGGCGTCCGCATATTTTTCCGGGTCCATCAGGATGTACTTGTCGGAGTCACTCGATGGGAAGGCTTCCCTAAAAACCGTCGCGTTCTCGAAGGCGATCGTCAGGTCCTTTTTCAGGCCGCCATTACGGACATCCGAGAGCACTCCAATGCTTCGGGTGGTGTAGTCGAAACGGGCTGATGAACCGATTCCTTTTGGTGCTCCAAGAAATTCCAAGTCGTCAATGGAGTTGAGTTTGGCAAGTGAATCAGGAGTTTGATCGGTGAGGCCTGTCAGACCGGTCAGAATTGTCAGGTCATAGCCGGATCCTAGGACTCCGCGCCCGGCGTTCTGCTCATTGCTTGCGAGTCGATTGCTCGGTGCCAGCTGAGCTTTCATACCGTCATCGTCCACCATCCATGCATAGGATCCGGTCGTCTCGTTGGCAGAGTTCAGGACAGCGACTCGCCCGGCGGTGATCTCCTTACCACCGCTGTATTTCTGAAGATCGAGGCTCTCGGCGGCAAATATCGGCACCGGATCTCCGGAAAAATCGCCCTGAATCTGGGACGCCGGGTCCGAGCTGGGGTTCAGACCTGAAACGAGCCACGCGACAGGCTTACCGTCGGCAAGCATTTCATCAGGATCGCCATTGGCCACCCCGACCCACCAGGCTTTGGGATCACTCTCACCGATGGTCGCGCCGACCCGCGGATCCTTCGCCATCACATCACCCCGCGCGGAAATCCGCTGGTCCGGACCGAGGTGCTTCTGGACTTCCCCGATCGCGATCATCAGGGCCATGCGTGCATTCGCTTGGGCTTCCGCTTGAGCGAGCGAGGACCTCGAATTGCGAAGCGAGAGTGTAGAAAGCGACAACAAGCCGGTGACCAGCAAGGCAAGCAGCAGCAGCATGGAGATCACAACGATGAGGGCGAAGCCTTGTTCGCGGTAGGGTTCCCGGGTCTTTTTAAGCAGGGTTTTCATCTTGATTCACAGCGTTTGATGCGCTGCCTGAGGGTTTTTGTAGGAGGCTGAACGATCAACATCGTGAGTATTCCGCCGCCACTAAATGTATTTACAAAGAATTTACAGTGCTGCCAATCGTAATTTTTCACAACTTCAGTCTCATTTCAAGAAGAATCGTTTAACCTGTCTGACAAATTCCGGAGAGGCTCTCGGCTCTTTCACTGCAAATTTCGTCAGTGGGTGACGACGAGCCGGAGGAAAAGGCATTGGGATGTCATTGGGACACTCGCTTTTCGAGTTTCCTGATAGTTTGTGGAGGACACAAACTCATCTGCGAGGGGCGTCCAAATCAGGAGGTCAGCCGACATCTCGACACCATAGGTGAGATCGCTCAGCAGGGTGTTCTTGGTGAACGTCATGACAAGATCGCCGCCGTCCACAGTCAGGCCAGGCATGAGGGAGACGTCAGGGGTCAGAGAGTCCAATCCAAAGGCGTATTCGAGGAGGTTGATGACACTGTCGAAATCGAAATCGTCCAGTCTTCCACTTCCGGTTGGGGAGCCCGGACCAAAGGTAAGGTCGCGGTAGAAATCGTAATCGAGGAGCTTCCCACCGGGAGTCGGAGCGACGCCATTCCAACTGCTCGCAAAGTTGCCGAAGAGAGAGAGTCCGGCGCGGTTGAGGGATTCTCCATTGCCATCGGCGTCTTCGGGCCAGGGGGCCACGTTGGAATAGATTACCTCATCCTCGGTCACTTGCGGGAAGTTGGTGGGTTCACCGGACGGCGGGCTGTCGGGGCGCTGGAGGCGGACCGTGCCGGTGTCATTCCGCAAAGGGCCGTCGGTCCATGGGCCGGCCAGAGAAATGGTAGCATCAATCCCGTAGGTGGTACGGAATAGAGACGCCGCATCAACTTCGACTAGTGGGTCGAAGCCGACCACTAGCAGCACCTCGCCGGGCGCAAGTTCGTGGACGGCGGAAAAATCGAAGTCGATCCCGCCGCGCAGTTGCCAGTTGGCGAGATTTTCGGTGACGGATCCGGTGTTGCAGATCTCGGCGTATTCAAGTTTGTCTTCGATCGTCTCGCTGGGGTGATACATCACCTCGGAGATGAGAACCGGTCCAATCACCGGGCCACTGTTGGCGCTGCCGAGGGTGTTGGCGGTCATGGTGATGAGAGTTCCGGCTCCGCCACCATTGGGCCAGCGACCCAGGGTTTCGCTGTTGAAGGCGGCCGCAAAATCGACCCGGTCGACAAACCTGAGGAGCTTGCCGTTAGCATCACCCTCGAGGAGCCAGATGTCGTCGCCCTTGGCGGAGATCGCAAACGGCTGACCACTGGTGTAGGTGCCCTTCGTGCCGTCGTTGTCGAGGAAGGTAACGGGGATGGTGAAGGTCGTGGCGTCGAGGACGGTGACCTCGAAGGATCCGTTGTAGTCGCCGATGCCGCCGTATCCAGAAACCGTGATGACATCGCCGGTCGACAAGCCATGCGGGCTGGTCGTGACGGTCGTAGGCGGGGCCGCAGCCATACCGGACCAGGAGTTGATGGCGAGTGACTGGTCGAGATTGAAGTCGTCCTCGTTCCAATGCAGGTAACCGCCAGCAGTAATGCTGCCGGAGGGGATCCGGAATTTTTTGAAGTTCGAACTTGAGTCGGAGAGATACCAATTCGCGACCGGAATTGTGGCCCCAGTGGTATTGTGAAGTTCGATGCTGTCCTGGTCGGGAAGATCGGTGTGGGAGGACACCTCGTTGATCACGATGCGGCCATCGATACCAGCGCCCAGGGTCCCGGGGGATCCGTGATACTCGCTGCTCGATCGCCAGTTCTCGGAGTTGCCGTAGTCGCTGTCGGTGGCAACGGCCTCAATAGATGATCCCTTGCCGTCGGCGCGGCCGGGCCACGACCCGGCGTTGCTGAATGTGAAATCCTGCGCAACGCTGCCATCCCACGTGGCAAAGGCGACTTGTTCGCCATCGTTGTCGAGGGTTCCTTCGAATTGTCCCGCGACCGGCAGGCCGGTTCCATAGCGGACCTCAAAGGCATCTTGATCCTCGACTACCACGATGTAGGCGCCGGGGGCGAGAGTGGTGAGTGGGAAATTGAAGCTGAGGCCGGCCGTGAAGTGAACCCCGTCGAGGTTCACCGCGCTGCCACCAACATTGCAAATCTCGAGGAACTCGAAATCGCCACCGCTGAATTCACGGGGGAATGCGAGGTTGGTGCCGGCCTGTGCTTCGAGAGCATCGGGACCGACCGCATGGTAGTTGATTTCGCTGATGCGCAGGTCGCTGGCGAGGGCGCGGCGCTCGAGGTAGAAGACCGCTTCGCTGAGCGGAGACCAGGAATCGCCACCGCCCGCTCGGGCGCGCATCCGAACCAAGCCACTGGCGGGCAGGCTCATGTCTCCGGAGAGAAGGATGGCTCCGGATGCGATGTCGCCGCCCTGCAGGCGCGGATCGCTGCCGTCGGTCGTATAGTAGATCGATCCATCCGAAGCCGTGGCAGAGAGATTGCCGCCGTCAGGGATCTCGCCGCCGTGTTGGTTGCCGCCGTTCACCATGAAGACAGGCGGAGAGATGGTTCCGAGGTAGGTATCGGCGCTATCGGTAAACGGCTGCGACTGCCAGACGGGAATCATGATCGAAGTGCGGTTGCTCCCCCCGATCGGGAACCACGAGCCCAGGACACCGTTTGTCGGACTCGTGTCCAGTCCGCCGGGCGTTCCGTAGACGGCCCGGGTCCAATTCTCGTCGCGCGAGTAGTTGTCGCTGAATCCGCCTCCGGAGCGGTCGTCGCCCCAGCGGGCGGACTCGCAGACGATGGCGGTATAGATCTCGGCGGCGTATTTCTCGAAGCGAGCGCGGTTCTCAAGGTTGGTGAGGGTGCCCCCATTGAAGAGATGCTTGTAGGCTCGGTCGGCGAAGCGGACCCGGAACTCGCGGTGTTTTTCCAGGTCGTCAAAGATTCGAGCGCCGTCGAGCTCGCCGCTGCCATCGGGGGCGCTGGTGTTGCTTTCGTCTTCGAAGATACGCTCAGTATCCCAACAGTAGAAGCGCCAGGGAGCATTGGCAGTACCGCCGCCCGCAGCACGCCAGTTGCCGCGACTTTTCAAGTCGGCATTGCGACCGAAGTATTCGACGATCACGAAGTCAATGTAGTTGTCGATATCAAGCACCGCTTCGATCTGCGCCCAACTGCTCCCCGGGTCGGTGACAACGTCGATCATGACGTCGTAGGAAGCTTCCTCCTCCTCGGTTGGAGATCCCGGATTTCGTCCAAAGACTTCGTCGTCTTCGTAGCCGTTGTAGGCGGCGAAGTGATCGTTCTCTAGGCGCTCGTGGAGGTTGAAGACGCCCCAGTAGATCCCGTTGATATAGAGATGCGCAAAGTGGCCCTGACCGCCGTCGGCATTACCCATCTCGATCATGGTATCCCGGGCCCATTGATCGCGGATCATGGTGGCACGGGCACGCTGGTCGCCATTGCCGTGAACCCACGAATTGTTGAACATCGCCCGCAGGTGGAGGCTGTCGAAGCTGGTGACGTCGGTGCCTTCGAAGACCGGGTAGTTGAGTTTCCCAGCACCGTACTGGTCGCGGAAGCGCAAGCTCAGGGAGTGCTTGATGGCGCGGCCGGGATCGCGGCTGGCACCGCCCTGCAGCTTGAAGCCACAGTCAATCTGGAAACCCGCTTCTTGGTTGACGCCGTCAACTTCAGGATCAGGGTGGAAATACTCGGCTGAAACAGCCGCTTCGAGGTTCCGATTAAAGGTATCAGAGTAGATTCCGCTCTCCGAGAAGAAGTCGTCTTGGTCGCCTGTGACCGAAAGCGTGGGAATATCCCGCAGTCCCTCGAGAAAGTCCGCCCCATACTGAGCGGATTGGGAAATCTGGGTGTCGACATCGTAGTCGGCGACCGCTTCTTCGCCCCACGAGTCCGGATAACCGGAGGGACGGGTCTGAGTGACGACCGCATTCGGAAAAATATAACTCTGGCTGTCAATGTCGGTCGCCTGCAGGCCCGACTTGTAGGCCCGAGCACGCAGTACGGTGGTCGTGGATATCGGGATCAAACTGGAGTAAGTGCTCCCGTTGGTGATCTCGGTCGGTTCGCTCCCGTCGAGCGTGTAGCGGATCGTCGCACCGGGAGTGGCGGTCGTGATCGCGACGTCGATGGCGGAGGTGTAAAAGCCGCGTTTGTGGCTGAACTGCGTGTCCTCCACCAAGGCCAGCCCGCTCACGTCGTTCGGAGCGCCCGGGGTGGGAATCTGAAAGTAGACCGAGTCGAGCGTACTCGGATGCAAACCGTAAGAAACATCAGCATCCTGCGAGGGGTAATCGGTGCCGTTGGGACCGAACTCACTGGCGACGGTCAGCGCGGGACGAACCAGGGCGACGTACTCGCCGCCAGCCCCGAGCTTGAAGTTGGTGTGGAGGTTGCCGTTGGCATCTGGAGCGTTATCGCCGGACGCAAAGACCACTAGAAACTGGCCCGACGTGATATTCGTCCCAGGCGGGAAAGTCCACTGGTCAAGCTCCCCGGCATCGTCGGTAAGGTGCCAGCCCGCCAAGCTGATGGTGGTGCTGCCGCGGTTATGTATCTCGATCCAGTCGTCGGTGGTGCCAGGGATTTGATTGGGCACCAGGGTGCCGCCGTCGTTGGAAGCAAGAAACTCGTTGATAGCGAGCTCCGACACTTCTGGGGTAATGAAGCTCCGGGTCGGGCTCGACCAGACCAGACCGGCCGCATTCGACGCAGTGGCACGAAAGAAGTAGCTCGTGCCCGGATTCAGCGCATTGATGACGCTCGATAAGGAACCGGGCTGGAACCCGATCGTCATGGAACTGTCCCAGTTACCGGCGATGGCCCCGCCGTCGGAGGTGCCGTAGACGAAGGTTACGACCGGTGAGTCGCCACCGGTGGAAGTGACCTCCCCATTCAACTGAGCCGAAACACCAGAGACATGGGTCGCGGCTGAAGTGGTGAGCGTCGGTAGATTGATGGCCGAGGTGGTGAAGCTTTCACTTGAGGGCGCCCAGTCGCTGCCACCGGAGTTTTGGGCGAAGCAACGGAAGTAGTACGTGACGCCGTCGGCGAGGTTGGCGAGGGAATCCACGAAGGCAGCGGACTGCGTGGAGAGATCATTGAACTGGTCCCAGTTGCCGGCGTTGGTCCCGCCGTCATTGTCGCCCCAGTAGATGCGAACGGTCGGGTCTTCGCCGCCGGTGTCGGTGACTTGGCCACCGATCTCGGCATTGGTGAAGCCCACGTTCCCCGCCTGAGAGTTGATCACGGTCGGCGGATTCGGCAGAGCGACGGTGATGAACGAGTTCGTGGTGGGTGCCCAGTCAGAGCCGCCCGAGTTCGTTGAGAAACTACGGAAGTAGTAGGTGGTGCTGGGGTTGAGGTTCGTCAAGTTGGAGGAGAAACTGCCGCTTTGGACTCCAAGGCTCAGAGCGCTATCCCAGCTGCCTGGATTGGTGCCGCCGTTGTTGTCGCCCCAGTAAATGGTGATCGCCGGATCCTCGCCGCCGTTGTCGGTGATGCTGCCGCCAATCGTGGCAGAGGATGCTTCGACCTGGGTGGCGGCATTATTGTCGACGCTGGGCGGGCTGGCCGAGTCGCTGCTGATCTGAACCCCGCGCCCGGTTCCGCTGTCGAGAACAATGAAGGCATCGTCGTCGCCGATCGATCCGCCGGTCGCACCGGTGGAACCGGCGAGTCCCGAGACGTATTCCCAAGTGACGAAATTCACCGTGACGGTCTGGCCGAGAGTGCTGAAGCCGACAATCGTATCGATTGCGGGGTCGTTGAGATCGAGGCCCTGGAATTTCCCGAGGCCGTGAATGGCAGCGACCTCGCGGGCGCTCAGTTCCTCATTCCAGAGGCCGGCGTCGTCGATCGCGCCGTCCCACAGGCGCTCGCTGGTCCGCTCCGCACCGATCAGACCGTTGTTGGTCATGGTGTAGGTATCGAGGCCTCCACCGATGCCACGAGTGTCGACCTGAACTCCGTCGAGGAAGAGGCGGAGAGCTCCTTTGGCAGACCAGGTGGTGGCGACGTGGTACCATTGCCCGACGGCGAGAGTCCCTCCACCCTCCGCGCTGCGGCGGCCGTCACCGTCGTCGAGGTCGGCGCGGACCTCCCCCCTCCTGTTCATGAAGGAAAAATAGACCGTGCTGCCTCCGCCGCTGGCACCGGCACAAAACGCGCCGCGCTCGTCGGCGTTGTTGTCGCTGCGGACCCACGTCGACAGACTTCCCGCTGAGAGGGTGCCGAAGGAACCGAGATCGTAATACTCGTTGTTCCCATTGAACTCGACGGCCGCATTGGCGTTGCCATCACGGTCCGTGGCCGCAGATGGAGTGCCAGCTGGAACGCCATTGGATCCCACCACCGCATTGGCATTGGCATTCATCGGCGAATACCAAAGCAGATCGGCATCCGAGTCGCTTGGGAAAAGCGCGAGAACGGAAGTCAGGCTGACCAGGCAACGAGCAAGATGCCGCCGGGGTGTGAAGAATGGCATGGGATGGGGTCGGGATTGACGAAATTTTCGACCTGACATCTTTTCTCCAAAAAGCCCCGCAGCGATCAAGCTGCAGGGCTTCTTTGAAAATCAACTAGGCGTGACCTGCTTAGCTCGCCCGGCGGCGGCGGAGGCAGAGTCCACCCAGGCTCAGGCCCAGCAATGCAAGGCTCGATGGCTCTGGAATACCGAGAACAGTAGTCTTCCCGGAATTGGTGACGTCAAAGTCCCAGGTCAAGCCAGAACCTTTCAACCGATCATCGGCAATCAAGGCGTCAACATCGATGTTTCCATTCATGATAAGCGTGCCTTCATTCAACTGAACATACGACTTAAAGGAGATGGGGTCGGCATTTACAATGAAGTCCAATCGGCTTTCCAACAGTCCCCCGTTGTCAATGGTTACCACGCCACCGCCACTATTTCTGCTCGCGCTATCATTGCCAAAATCAATGTCTCCATTGTTTGTGACAATGACCATGCCGCCCAGAATATTGATAAACGATGGCTCTGCGTCTCCGATATCAGTGATGGGTCCGTTGTTGGCATCTCCAGAACGTCCAAGCGTGATCCGTTGTTCAGCAGTGAACACCGCGCCTGTTAGAACGGTTAGGGTTGATGCATATTGCCGCCCAATGGTCGTTACATTGTTTGTGCTTGTACCATCTGGCTCAACACCAGATCGAAGGTTGGCACCACTCGTCAAGATCAGCGTATTCATGGAACCCTGAGTTCCGTTGTCACCGAGGTAGAGACGCTCGATGACAGCAGTGCTACTCATCGTTACCGTCTCACCATTGTTGATTTCAACCTGAGCATCTTGACTGGCCATGGTCGGCGCAGTTCCGGTATCCCAATCTGAATCCGTTTCCCAGACTCCTCCGGTTGCGGGGCCGCCCCACACAAACGAAACCGCCTGGGAAACAGACGCGCTGACGATCAAGGCACCCGCACATAATCCGATAGTTTTTGTATTCATTAGTTTCTCTTTTCTTGTTTTTTGTTGCTGTCGCTAGGAAAATGATTTTTCAGGGGCTGGCTCATGGAACTCCGGCGTCCGGGCTTGAAGCTCATTGGGATGGCCCTCTATCACGGATTGAAATACCCCGGCACCCGATGGGAGGAACTCAACGGCAAAAACTGAAAGTGGGTTTTCATATACGTAATTGCTTTATCGTTTAATCAGAGATTCGGGTTATCCTTCAAGGAAAAAACGCAAAGATGTCAGACAACTTCGATTCCCCGCTGCGTCAACCTGACCGCCTTCCCATCTCCCCTAACCCACACAAAAAGGCCCGGGCAACCGCTAGCGGGCCCGGGCCAATGAAATCGGTGGGTGAACCACCAGATCAAAGCATGTTAGCGAAGTCGGCGACGGCGGAGAAGACCGAGCACTCCGACCATCCCCAAGAGACTGACTGTGCCAGGCTCAGGGATGCCGACGATCGTCGTACGATCCAGGTCACCGTCATAAGTTGCCAGAATTCCTCCTGCATCAGAGGCAATCTTACCCAGCGCAAAGTAGTCGTTCGCGGATGAAACTCGGTTGCCGCCAACAGTCACGGTGCCCGTGCCGTTAATGTTGAGTACCGATCCATCTTGAATCGAATTGGTATTGCTCCACGTGGCCAGATTCAGAAAGCCACCGCTGTTCACGAAGACGGTTGCGGCACCACCTGATGCCGTGGACGCATTACTCGTTCCGAGACCTAGATTGCCGCCGCTTTGATTGAGGGTGCCGCTGATGTTGATGGTAGCGGTGCCGGTAGTCCCCCACCAGAGATGGCTTGCGACTTCCACAACTCCGCCAGCATTGATGTTGATGAAGCCGGTCGACTCACCGTTGCCCGCCCAGAGGATTCTGCCAACATTGACCAAACCTCCGTTGTTGACGGTCAAGGTGCCAGTAGCCAGCACGTTGTTGTTGCCGGCCAGCAGATCTTGAAAGACATTCAGAGTTCCACCGCTTTGCACCTCGATCGTGCCGCTCTCATCGACGCCGATTGCGACCCTATTGACCGTGTCGGTTGATGTCGTCACCGTTACGGTGTTGTCACCCCAGTTGATTCGTGCCTCGTCGGCGAGCCCTGGTTGCGAACTCACGTTCTGCCAACCACTTCCTGTGTTGGCGGGTGCGGTCTGTGTCCAGTCGCCGCTTTGCCGGTAACGGATATTGGCTCCCTGCGTCACTCCAGCCAGAAAGCTCGAAATGATTAATCCAGATAATAGGTTTTTTGTCGTCATGGTTTGTCTTCTTTCTTGGTTGCTCGGGCTCTTACCCAATTTGGTTTCTCGTTTAATCTTAAGGGCCGAACGGTCGGCAAAGACGCCTCCCTTTCTAGGAAAAACGTTTTACCTTTACGTCGGGGATAGTCAACGATATTTCTCGTCAACAGTTGGTGGCGGTCGGCCAATGCGCTTGCGAGAGCCTGAGAATCCAAGTGTCAGGCTTAGCTGAGATAGGTATCCTTTGAACCACAGGGTGAAGTTGCCTTTCTTTCCACACCAACGCCAGTTCAAGAGTCCATATCATACAAATCCATGGGAGCAGCAGGCTACTTCGGCACGATCGACTACATTTTCATGGGGCTCTACGTCCTGATTCTCATCGGTCTGGGCTTTTACCTGAAGCGCCTCGCCTCCCGGAGTCTGGACAACTACATCACGGGCGGAAAAAATATTCCGTGGTGGGCGATGGGGATCTCAGGCATGGCGAGCTTCCTCGATCTCGCAGGGACGGCGGTGATCGTCTCCTTCCTTTTCCTCCTCGGGCCGCAGGGCTTGTTCGTGGAGTTCCGCGGCGGCGCCGTGCTGGTGCTCGCTTTCATGATGCTGTGGACGGGAAAATGGCACCGCCGCTCCGGTTGCCTCACCGGGGCCGAGTGGAACATCTACCGCTTCGGTGATTGCTGGGGCGGACGCGCTTCGCAGTTGATGGGCGTCATCGCGACGGTGCTGACGACGATCGGCATGCTCGCCTATCTGATTATTGGCGCGGGCATCTTCCTCTCGACCTTCCTCCCCTACCCGCCCGAACTCTGTTCGCTGGTGCTGCTGGTCATGGCGACGCTCTACACGATGATGTCCGGCTTCTACGGCGTGATTTTCACCGACCTCTTTCAGGTCTGCATCATCATGGCGGCCGTGATCTACATCTCGGTGAAGGCTTTCACCGGCATCGGCAGCGTCGAGGAAATCAGCGAGATCGCGATGAAGGTGACGCAGAACCCTGACTGGATCAGCGGCGTGCCCAAGTGGAACGTCCAGATGCCCGAAGGTTACGAAATGTACAAGCATTTGCTGATCTTCGCTTCCTTCTATCTCGTCCGCACGATCGTCGCTGGACTCGGGACTGGAGCGGATCCCCGTTATTTCGGTGCAAAGAACGACCGCGAGTGTGGCAAGCTCTCGATGCTGTGGGTGTTCCTGATGACGGTTCGCTGGCCCATGATGATCGGCATCGCCGTAATGGGCCTCTACCTCGTCAACGACTTGATGCCCGATCAGTCGAAAATGAGTCAGGCGGCGGACCTGATTCAAACGTTCCACCCAGACACCAAAAAACCTCAGTGGGGTGAGCTGATCTCCAGCATCTCAAACACTCCGGGCGTCCATGACCCTCAGCTGGTCGGCGAACTGAAGGCGCTCCTCGGTGAAGACAAATGGGCGGAAAAAATGAACCTCTTGAGCTTCGAGGGCACCGTCAATCCGGAGAAAATCCTCTCAGCTGTGCTGATGATTTCCGTCGCTGAAGGCATGCGCGGCATTCTGGTGATTGCACTGGTCGCCGCAGCGCTATCGACCTTTGGCAGTTGGGTGAATCTGGCGACCGGACAGTTCGTAAACGACTTTTACAAGAAGTGGATCCGCCCAAAGGCCCTGACCCGGGAGTTGATCTTCGCCAGTTGGGGCACGGTGATCGGCATCGTCGTCTGCAGCTTTCTCTTCTCACGGACCCTCGACAGCATTAACGACATCTGGAGCTGGATGATGATGGGCTTCGGCGCCGGCTTCCTCGTTCCAAGTTTCCTGCGTCTCTACTGGTGGCGCTTCAATGGCGCTGGAAGCGCGATCGGCACCTTGCTCGGCATCGCTGCCGCCATCATCCAACGTCTGCTTTGGCCGGACCTGAGTGAAATCTGGCAGTTCGTTTTTGTGCTAACCGTCGGCTTCGTGAGTTCGGTCACGGCCGCTCTTTTGACCCAGCCGACCGATCCCGAGGTCCTGAGGAAGATGTACATGGAAACCCGACCCTTCGGTGTCTGGGGTCACCTCAAGGATAGCCTTTCCCCGGAGGAACGGGAAAAGACCAGTCGCGAGCATCGCAACGATCTCCTGGCACTGCCTTTCGCTCTAATCTGGCAAACGGCGCTCTTTCTCGCTCCCATGTTGTTCATCATCCACAACTGGGCGGGCTTCGCAGGGGCCACGGCGATTGGCGTCGCAGCCTTTGCCGTCCTCTATTTCGTCTGGTTCCGCAACCAGCCCAAAGGCAACTTCTATGACTGATCGACGTAACAGACACCTGCGGGTGGGACTGAGTGCGTTGGGACTCGCCGTCCTCACCTGTGGGCTGGTCTCATGCACCGAAGAAGACCCAAACAAGCAGACAGTCTCCTCATCTCTAACCGGCAAGGTGATGTGCGGCTATCAGGGTTGGTTCCGCGCACCGGGCGACGGATCGGATCTGGGATGGAAACACTATCGCAACCAGACGAGCCACGAGTTCAAACCCGGCCATGCAGGCATCGAATTCTGGCCGGATGTGAGCGAACTCGGCGAACACGAGAAATTCGAAACTGCCTTTCGCCACGCTGACGGAAGCCCGGCCTATGTGTTCAGTTCGCAGGTGAGAGACACCGTTGTACGTCACTTCAAGTGGATGAAGGACTACGGCATCGACGGCGTCTTCGTGCAGCGCTTCGTTACCGAAGTGACCAACCGAGACGGTCGGGCGGACACTCCAACTTCGAAATCCTGCAATCAGGTGCTCAAGCATTGCCGCGAAGGAGCCAACCTCCATGGCCGGACCTATGCGGTGATGTACGATCTCACCGGCATGTCAGCCGACAATGCACCGAACATCATGGAAGACTGGCGCTATCTGGTGAAGGAAATGGGCATCACCAAAGGAGGCGACGACACCGCTTATCAGCATCATCGAGATAAACCCGTGATTGCCATCTGGGGTGTCGGTTTCGATGAAGGCCGCCGCTATGGCCCGAAGGCTGTGGCGGACTTGGTGGACTTCTTCAAGAACGACCCGGAATACGGGGGAATGACCGTCATGCTCGGCACCTCGACCGGATGGCGAACCGGAGAAAGGGATGCGCAGGAGCTGTCCATGTGGGAGGCGATCTACAAGGCCGCCGACATCATTTCTCCCTGGACGGTCGGGCGCTTTGGCGGACAGGAAAGCGCAAGGGAGTATGCCGCCGGACGTGCCAAGGCGGACAAGGCCTGGTGCGATGCCAACGGCAAGGATTTCATGCCGGTCGTCTTTCCCGGCTTCGGATGGTCGAACTTGAAAAAGGGCACCAAGGAAAATCCCGACGCATTCATCGACCGTGAAGGCGGCCAATTTCTCTGGAGCCAATACGAGGCGCTGATCCGTGAAGCCGGGGCTACCATGATCTATCAGGCCATGTTCGACGAACTCGACGAAGGTACGCAAATTTTCAAGACCAGCAACAATCCCCCGGTTGGAGAAAGCTCATTCGAAACCTATGGCGACCTGCCATCGGACCATTATTTATGGTTGGTTGGAGAAGCGACAAGAATGGTGCGCGGAGAACTCCCTCCGAGCCGCACCCTGCCGCTGCGAACACCGTCCAAATGAGAGAAAAAACATGAACGACCTATGGGACCGGCAAATTGTTCCATCATTCGACCGGCTTTAGAAAGGCTGAGCACTCCACGATATTGGCCCGAATTCGAGATCCTATTCGGTCGAAATTGAATAATTGGATCGAGTGCGCAGTATCACTTCACCGTGAAACCCTTCCTCGTCCTTTTCTCCCTTATCGGTGTGCTTTCCGCAGCAGCCGATGCCCCACGCCCCAACATCGTGCTGATCATGTCTGATGACATGGGCTTCTCCGATATCGGCTGCTATGGCGGCGAGATCGAGACACCGAACCTCGACCGACTCGCCTCGAACGGACTTCGCTTCAGCCAATTCTACAACGTCGGCCGCTGCTGCCCGACACGCGCCTCCCTTCTCACCGGACTCTACCCCCACCAGGCCGGGATCGGCCACATGATGAGTGACAACGGTTTGCCCGGCTATCGCGGCGACCTGAATCAGCAATGTGTCACCATTGCCGAGGCCCTCAAGCCTGCCGGCTACCGCACCTACATGAGCGGCAAGTGGCACGTCACTCCGGCGACTGGAAAAGGTGAACCCAAGCGCCACAACTGGCCCCTACAACGCGGGTTCGATCGTTTCTTTGGCACGATCCACGGCGCCGGCTCCTTCTTCGATCCCAATTCACTCACCCGCGACAACACCTACATCACGCCCGAGAATGATCCAGAGTATCAACCCGACGGCACTTGGTACTACACCGATGCGATTTCCGACAACGCCGTCCGCTACATTCAGGACCACGCAAAGAATCAACCTGATCAGCCCTTCTTCCACTACGTCGCCTACACCGCCGCCCACTGGCCGATGCACGCGCTGCCAAAGGATATTGCGAAGTACAAGGGAAAATACTCCGAAGGCTACGCACCAATTCGGGCCGCACGCATCGCCAGACTCAAGCAACTCGGCATTCTTCCCGATGACTGGACACCCGCCCCACTTGTCGGCAACTGGGACAAGGTCGAACTCAAGGAATGGGAATCCGCCTGCATGGAGGTTTACGCGGCGATGGTCGACAACATGGACCAAGGCATCGGCCGCATCATCCAGGCGCTGGAGGACACCGATCAGCTCGACAACACCCTGATCCTCTTTCTTCAAGACAATGGTGGCTGTGCCGAAAATTTCGGGCGTAGAGAACAGGTAGGACCACTCGATCGGCCTCGTGCTCCAACCCTCCCCCCACTTGGCAAAGACACCCTTCAGCACGACATGGTTCCCAGTCAATCACGTGACGGCTATCCGCTGCGTCGTGGTCCGGGAGTCATGCCGGGGTACTTTCCTGAAACCCAGGTGGGCTACGGACGCAATTGGGCGAACGTTTCCAACACGCCGTTCCGTGAATACAAGCACTGGGTCCACGAAGGCGGCATCTCCACCCCGCTCATCGCCCACTGGCCGGAGGGCATTTCAGGCAAGAACACCTGGAACCATAGTCCGAGCCACCTGATCGACATCATGGCCACCGCGCTTGATCTTTCCGGTGCCACTTACCCTGAGGACAAGACTCCGGTCGAAGGGATCTCGCTGCGACCGGTCTTCGAAAGCAAACCACTTCAACGCCAGGCGCCCCTCTTCTGGGAACATGAAGGCAATCGCGCCATTCGCGAGGGCAACTGGAAGCTCGTCGCCAAGGGCGTGGAGGGCGAATGGGAACTCTATGACATGGAGGCGGACCGCACCGAATCGACCAACCTCGTGGCAAGCCAACCCGAGCTTGCCGCACGCCTCGCCAAGCAGTGGACGGCCTGGTCGGAACGGGTCGGCGTGGTCCCTTATCTCTCCTGGGTCAAGGGAGCGAAATAGCCCTCGCTCTCAACGCCTTGCCACCCACTTCACGGCATTGACGAGCAGCGTCTTGTAGGCCGGATTCGCATGCGCCCTCTCGTCATGACCCAGCGTGATGCAAACGATCCGTGCCTTTGGGTCGTTAACGACCCAGACGCTGGGAATCGGCTCGTCGGTCTTGTCCGGTTCATTGACGGCGAGTAACTCGTAGTCAGCGTTCGGCGCGAACTTGAAGCGGTAGTTCTCGTCGATGATCTTGAAAGTCTCAGGCACCTCCTGCGTGACGACATGGGCCTTGTTTCTAATCGTGACTTCGAATTCTCCTTTTCCGTGACCGGGGGTCCGTCCGGCGACGAAGCGGTCATTGTAGCCCTTCCAGGGGTGCGACCACGTTGCGGCATGAAGCATCACCATGCCTTTCCCGGCATCGGCGAAAGTATGGAGCGCTTTCTGGAATTCAGGTGTCCCGAACTGCGGGTGATTTCCCGAGAAAACAAGCACATCGGCGAGCGGCATGGTGGCGAGCGCCTCCTCAAGGTTCATCGTGCCAACGACGTCGATCCGGGGCACCTGCCGCAAAGTCTCGGAATCGGTTCCGATGAAGTCGCGAGGAAAGTGATGTGCCGCTCCCGCTCCGACGACGAGCACTCTCGTCGTGCCATCAGTTCCCGGCTCCACAAAGCGTTGACCAGTGGCCGCCGTGCTCTCCGGCGGCTCCTCCTCAAGCCGGAATGCATCCTCCCTAACAGCCTTCGACTCTTCCGTGATCACCGCCGCTGGCTCATTCGAAAGATCGGCGGTGATCGCCGCAATCACTGGAGCAAGAATGTTTCCGCTGCTCTCAAGAGTGATCCCGATCACCGGTCCAGCCTTCTTCACTTCCACCGTGATCAATCGCAACTGCCCACTTCGAGTCAGGCTTCTCAGTAACTTCGAACCTGGAACATCGACCACTCGATTGTAGTCCGCGAAATGCTGTTTGTTGAGAAGCTGCACCGACTCCGTTTCACCCGAGACATGGGTCAGCGTCACTTTCAGGGCGGGCATGGACTCGTTGGTAAAAGGATAACCCCAACCCGCGATGCCACTAACCAGATAGAACCGTGACGCTTCGACATTCGTGGCTATCTCCACCTTCGTCGGATAGTCTCTCGCGATGGCGCTCTTCGGTCCACCATTGAGGACGACCAAACTCTTCCCGTTCGAACTCTTGTCAGGGTCCATCAGGAAAAACGGAATTCCCTCGGCCTGAACGTTTCCGAAAGTCCTCGGGAACACGCTGTCTCGCGTGGCATCCGCCCGTTGGAACAGACCCCGGCGTGCATCGGCAGTGTAGGCCTCGCGAAGATCGATGATCCGGTAGCGGCTCGCATCCGTCTCGGTCATGTAGCTGAGGATGTCGCGAAGGTTCTCCGCACCCAGTCCCTCGAAACCTTCGGGCATCAGCGATCGGCGCGTGTTCTGACGACTGGCAATCGCCTTCTTCCGGACCTCCGAATCGCCGCCCTGATTGCGGAGGTTCAGCGAAGCGGCATTTTCCGAAGTAATGATCCCCGCGAGGGTCTCGCCTTCCTTGGTGGTGATGTTCCACTGCCAGAAACTCGGATCAACCTCGCGATTCGGATCGACGATGTGAACCAGCAGCTCCGCCGCCCCATGTGCACCCATCCCGGTAAGCGGAGGACCAACATTGGAGGAAGCAAGATCTCCAAACTCGTGACAGACCGCACAAGCAGCCGCGAACATCATCCTGCCATTCTCGAAATCGCCGGGCTTCTGCAGCTCGGGCAGTAGCTGAGCAATGATCGCCTCCTTCTTCCTCGCCTCCGGCATCAGTTTGTCGAGCAGAGCATTGGCGCGGTCCGAAACTGCCTTGTCAGGATGACTCCGAAGTCGGGCGATGTTTCCCGGTCCGATCAAAGCCGCATCAAGCGCGCCATCATCGACCGTTTGAAGAATCGCGAGCGAGGACTCGGGGCGTTTGATGATCTCATCGAAGGCAGGATCCATAAGTCCCGAAGCGAGTTGATCGAAACGAACAGCCAAGCGGCTCAATTGATTCGCCTCCCCAAGCGCGGAAAGAACCACCAACTGCAAGGCCCGCGATTCCTCCTCACTGCTCAGCAATGAAGTCGCGCTTTCGATCGCATCTTCACTGCCCACCGCGATCAGGGCCCGCGCGGCGGCAATTCGCTCCCTACCGTTCTTCCCCGCATCCGTCAGTGTCGCGGAAAGACGATCGATCTGTGCTTCGATCAGCTCCGCCATCGCACCATCCTTATCCCACTTGGCGACCAAAGGCAGCGCACTGGATGAAGTCGCGGGATCTTCGAGCAAGCCAACGAATGCCTGCCGCAGATCCACTGTGAGTTCGGGTTGGGCATCGCGATTCGCGCCGATGGCATCAAGCACGATTGGCTTCAGGGCATCTGCCGTGGTCGGTGCTGATGAAACGGCGACCGCCAATTTTCCAGCGGCCGACGATGGATCCTTATCCATGGCCATCGGTAGAAGACTACTCACAAGCACCGAAGTTTCGGCCACCTTCGGTGAGTTCAGGCAGGCGATCACCACATCGATCGCCCGGGTGCTGGCCGCCGCGACCAATGCCGATTGCGTCCAAGAGTCATCCGCCTCAACAAATGCCGCGATGAGTCGCTCACGCTGGGCTGCATTGGAGACATCTTCAAAAGCTTCATAGGCACGCAAGGCCTCCGAACCGGTTTCCACTTCGAGCACCTTACCCGACTCACGGATCAAGCGGATCGCCGTCATTTTCGTGTGGGCATTCGGACTTTCCAGAGCGGCGACGAGATCTTCCTCCTTCGACTTGTCGACTACCGGAACCACCAGCTGCTTCGCCTGCTTGTGCTGGATCTTCCAGATGCGCCCGAAGTAGTGATCACGGTCGGGGCGGACAGCCGCATTGGCCGGTCCATGCTTCGGGCCGCGAGTATCGTTGTGGATGACGGCCTGATTGTAGAAATCAATCACGTAGAGAGCACCATCCGGACCGACCCTCGTTTCGATCGGACGAAACCAGAGATCACGACTGCGGATGAATTCGGTCTCCTCGCGGCCCTTTTCTTTCTCCGTCGTGAAACTCACCCCCTCCGGTTTCTTGAAAAAGTGGCTGACGATATTGATCGTTGGTTCGCCGGTGAAGTAGCTGCCATTCCACCTTTCCGGCCAGGCTCCCCCTTCATAGATCGCGCAACCCGCGGCAGCGGTGTAGGAGCCCACCTGATCGATCTGTTTGTAGGCTGCCTGTTCCCAAGTCATCAGAGGAAAGGTCTTCTGCCCGGTGATCATGCCCTTGTAGCTGGTCGTGCCCGCCACCTTTCCTTTCGCCAGCACATACTCCGGAAGCACGGTGTGGAAAAACACGGTTCCACTTGTCGGCTGAGTCCAGAAACACTGACCATCCGAGGTCATGCACAGCCCCCAGGTATTGCCGCCCTTGCTGGCATACATTTCGATCTCCGTTCCATCCGGTTTGAAGCGCAGCACTCCGGAACCGATGCCGACCTCGGGCAGATCAGGCGCACCAAGTGAATTCACCTTCCCCGCGCTGTATCCATGAGTCGCGTAGATCCAGCCATCGAGCCCCCACCGCAGGTTGTTGATCACCGCGTGGGTGTCACCCGTGCCGAGCCCGGTGTAGAGTTTGCGGCGTCGGTCCGCGACGAGATCTCCATCCGTATCTTCGAGAAACCAGATGTCCGGCGCAGCGGATACGATGACGCCGTTCTCATGAAAAACGAAGCCGGTGGCGAGCTCGAGCTTGTCGGCAAAGACATGCTTCTTGTCCATACGGCCATCACCATCTTGATCTGTTAGAATGCTGATCCGGTCGAGCGGATCGCGCTGATAGTCGCCCGGTTTGACGGAACCCATGTCCTTCCAGGTCTCGGTTTTCGCCTTGCGCAAGCCGTTCGGATACTCGGGTGATTCGACGACCCACAGGCGACCCTTCTCATCCCAATCCAAATTCATCGCCTTGTTGATCAGTGGTTCAGCTGCCACCAGCGAGATCTCGAACTCGGGATGAAGCTCGATTGCCGCCTCCGCCTCTTCAGGACGGGTCGGACCACCGACAGGATAGCGAAGCGCCGATGCCACCTTCTCCTTGTCGACAAGCAACGCTTCGGCATCGTCCATTTTCCCCGCCCAAGCAATGCCACGCAGCAGGATCGTTTGCAGCGAGAGGTGGGAAAAGTTCTCATACAAGTGACCTGGAATGCAGGCAAAGGCCCGGCGATTCCCCGTTTCATAGCTCCAGATCTGTGGCTGGATATCATGAATATCCACCTCCTGCCCCCTCCCCTGACCGTCACGCGGCTTGGGTGTGTAGGCGGCAGCGAGAACCTTCACATCCGGCATGAGATCCATGTCGTAATAGATCTCATCATCGAGATCGAAGTTCGACGCCCCTTTGCTGATCGGGTTCTCACGATCGGTGAAGTAGAGTGACATGGGCCCTTCGAGCCACTTGGTGTGGTCGTGATTCCACGAGCCACCGATGATGGTTTTATACCAATTCGGATCACGCGAAACGGTGCCACCATGAATCGCCACCACACCACCACCCCGCTCAAGATAGCGTTCAAAGCGCTCTCTCTCTTCCCCAGAAATGTTACCCGCTTCCTCCGCATGGAGAATCAACACATCCGTCTTTGCGAGTTCTTCTGAGGTGGGAAAGCGATCCGCACCGGTCGCGACCGCGCCCCGCTCATTGAGAAGCTTCGTCCAATCTCTGAGGAACGAAGGATAGTCATGCGCACCCGGCCCGTGGGTCTTCGGACCAGAGCGGATGAAAACACGAAGTGGCTCAGAGGCATGCCCGAGCGAGACAAGCAGCAAACCAATGAGGCCAAGAAACAATCTTTTCATAATGGGTTCAATAGACGGCTTGAGCCACTTCCTTGAACTCTCCTACATCATTGATGATTGAGATCTTACTCATGGCTTCAAGAATTGCGATTCAACGACGGCTTGTGTGAGCAAGGATGCCGCATTTTCCATGAGAGCTTCGATTGGCATGCCACCATCGGCGAGGGCGTGGAGACCATCAAACAAACCGCTCTCCCGAGCTTCACGATCCGCCATGCCACAGAAGCCTGTAACAGGAATCCCATGCGTCCTCGCGAGCTTTGCCAAACCAACCGGACCCTTGCCAGAAAGACTTTGGCGATCAATGGACCCTTCACCCGTGACGACGTGATCCGAAGCGCGAACACGGGACTCGAGATCGAGTAATCCTGCAAGCAAGTCGAAGCCCGAAACAAGCTGAGCCTGTGCAAAGTGAAGCAAGCCAAAGCCAAGCCCACCGGCCGCACCCGCCCCAGGAATTCCGGCTGTCTGCTTGGCCCCGCTGAGCTGGACGAGTCGTGCAAGCGCTTCTTCCAAAGCCGACTTCGCTTCACGGGATGCTCCCTTCTGGGCGGAAAAAACAGACGTCGCTCCTGCAACTCCAAGTAGTGGATTATCGACATCGCAGGCCGCCATGATGTCTGGAAGTCTGATGAGTTCGCGGGAGTCGATTCGGCATACCTTTTTCAGATTGATCGGGATCGGGTCCACCTCCCTTCCTTCATCATCGAGAAAACTCATGCCAAGCGCCGAAGCCATGCCGCAGCCACCATCATTGGTGGCACTTCCTCCCAGTCCGAGAATCATCCGAACCACCGAGTGCTCTCTAACAGCATGTATCATCTGCATTCCGACTCCTCGTGTCGTTGCCACAAGCGGATTCCTTTCCTGCTCCTTCAAGCGCCACAGCCCTGCAGTCTCCGCCATCTCCAGAATGGCGGTCGGACCATCTGCCGTTTCGGCCAGCACGTAGCGGCCTTGGATTTCGCGGCCAAGGGCATCCACTGCGGGACAAGTCATCCAGCGACCATTGAGAGCCTCGGCCAGAGCTTCCATGAACCCCTCGCCCCCATCGGCAATGGGACAAAGATCACACTCAGCGGAAGGATCGAGCAGCGCGATCCCTCTGGCGATCGCTTCAGCAGCTTGCGGAGCGGTGAGGGACCCCTTGAACTTGTCGGGCGCGATGAGGATGCGGCGATTCATTCCTTCTTAGTCAAAGAGCTCAGCCACATCCGATCAAGCTCGCGAAGGGAGCGAGGTCGCCCTTCTGTGAGAGTCAAAACTAACGCCCGACCCTCACTTTGCCACCTTTATCCACGATCGAAAACTGTCCGCCAGTGCGCTTCGCCAACTCCTTCATCGCATCTTCCGCCTTGGGTTGCATCATCGCCACGGTGTTGATCGTGATGCCTTTGCTCTTCGCCCTGCGCCCCAGACGCTTTGCCAGCTCAACCATATCGCCGGCGATCGATCCATCGGTCATAAACAGAATCGTTTGCGGTGGCGGCTCCATTTCAATGGCCATCTCCAGCGGGTTCTCCCAATTCGTTCCCCACACCAACTTCGTGTTCTTGATCAGTTTCAGAGCTTCCTCACGATTGCTCGGAGATGCGGGGATCCATTCGACCTCCTGACTCCGCCCGGCGACTTCCCACTTGTGCGCCCCCTGGCCTCTCCATTTGAATTTCTTCCTCTGGTCGGAGACCTCCGCTGTCTTGCGGTCCTTTGCCATCGATACATCGTTTCCAGCGACCCATGCGGGACCGGCGAAGAAGATCATTTGAAACTGCATCCCCAACTTCACCTGTCCAACCGACTTCGTCAGCTCCTTGCGCATCAGCTTTTCCCTCTCGCCACTCATCGATCCCGAGTAATCGATCACATAGACCACGCGCTCAGCACTCACCTTCTGGTTGAAGAAGGTGGTTCCACCGCCACCGGTGCCATCTCCTGATCCATTCCCCCAGCCCGCTCCAAAATCGTCACCCGATCCAAAGTCGAGCGATGGCTCGGTGAATTCAACATCAGGCACCGGGATCGCCACTGGAGACGAAGTATTGGCCGCGATCACCTTCGTCATCGCCGAGGACGGTGCCGACGGCTTTGTTTGGACCTGAGAAAAGGTTTTCTTCTGGAGCTCTTCGTCCTTGGAAACGGGCATCTGGTAGGAAACCATCACCGTGTCATCCTTTGTCCAAGACGGCAGCAAGACGAGGGCGAGGATCAACATCAACAAGGCCACCACCATCAATGCGACCACCAGACTGGTAATCGAGGTCGCCCGGCGTTGACGCTCCGCCGCTTTCTCCTGAGCCTGAAAGGTGCTTAATGAAATTTTCGACATGGGATCAGGTGATTGAATCGGATTTCGAATCGACGGGCGAGCTTCACGCCGCCCAACTTTCCTTACATGGAAACCCTTGGAGACCCTATATCCTTAGGTAGGAAACGTGTCATATCAACGGATTTTCACCTGGTCACAGAGCATGCTGTATCCGCCTGAACCTGCCCCAGGATCCTGACGGGGATGTCCGCTGCCCAAGCGCCAGCAAAACTCAAATGATTTGCTAGAATATGGGTCTTTCTTTCGTTTACCTCAGGGAAATCATGAACAACCCACAAACACGTAGAACCTTCATCGGGCATACGGCCATCGCTGGTGCTGCCCTCGCTGCCGGACCACTCTTCGGTGCCAAGGTCCCAACCAAGGGCAGCACCCTCAAAGTCGCCCTCATCGGGTGTGGCGGCCGCGGCAATGGCGCCTTGAAGGATTTCGCCGCTGCCTGCCAGATCCTCGGCATGGAATCCAAAGTCGTGGCCACCGCCGACGCCTTTCAGAACAAGGCCAGCGCCACCGGCAAGAACTTCGGGGTTCCCGCCGACAAGTGCTTCGGCGGATACGATGCCTACCAGAAGGCCATCGCCGAAGACTGCGACTTCGTCCTCATGGCCACCCCGCCCAACTTCCGACCCCTTCACTTCGAGGCTGCGGTCGAAGCCGGCAAGCACTGCTTCATCGAGAAGCCGGTCGCCGTCGATCCCGTCGGGGCCCGCGCCGTCATCGCCACCGGCGAAAAGGCGAAAGCCAAAGGACTCGCCGTGGTCACCGGCACCCAGCGGCGCCACTCGCAGGGATATCTTCGCAACAAGGCCATGATCGACGCCGGTGCCATCGGTGAGATCAAAGGTGGGGTCGTCCAGTGGAATGGCACCGTGCCCTGGGTGCGCTACCGTGAAGACGGCCAATCCGACGCCGACTACATGGCCAACAACTGGCTCAACTTCTACGAGCTGTCCGGCGACCACATCGTCGAACAGCACATCCACAATATCGACGTCGCAGTCTGGTTCCTCGGACGTCTTCCCGTCTCCGCCCTCGGCTTCGGTGGCCGCGCGCGTCGTGTCAGCGGCAACCAGTTCGACTTCTTTAGCGTCGACCTCGACTTCGGAGACGATGTCCACATCAACAGCCAGTGCCGCCAGATCAGCGGCACCTATGGACGTGTCGGCGAGTTCTTCACCGGCACCGAAGGATCCACCACCGGGGGCGGAAAGCTCAGCGGCAAAGAAGTCGACATCCCCGATTTCAAGCAGGACTCCGACAATGGCCAGATCCAGGAACACGTCGACATGATCCGCAGCATCATGAACGGTGAGCCGCTCAATGACGCCAAAAGAATTGCCGACGTCAACCTCGTCGCAATCATGGGTCGCCTCTCCGCCTACACCGGCCAGCTTGTGCGGCTTGCCGATGTCACCACCAACGAGAACTCTCCCTTTTTCAACTACAGCTGCGGAGATCCGCTCGACTTCGAGAAGGGCACGGTCGTCATGCCGAAAGAAGAACCCCCCATCCCCGGCGAGCCGTGGGAGGACCGGAGAAAGAAAAAGTAGGTTTTCCCTTTTAGTTTCAATTCAAGATGGCCCGGCATCCCCTGAGGATCCCGGGCCGTTTTAGTTTTGGTCAGCTCATTCAGCCACCTCGAGGTCGAGGGAAACCTAGCGCTTGCGGTGGCGCAGCATGAAGACCGCACCGATCCCGGCCATCGCGAGCGAACCCGCTCGCACCACCGGGTTCATTGGTCGTCAGAAGGCCCACCCCACCCTCCGAGGCTGAATTGGACAATGGCCGCCTCCGAGCGGGCTCTCCTCCGATTCGAATTCTTGCAGCCTGCAGAAGAGGCTGCTAGGGGTCCAACGAATGAGAAATCTCCTTGATCGCGTGATCCTAGCGCTTCTGCTTCCCATCAACTTTTCTTACGGGCAGACCGAATGGCCACAGTTCCGCGGATCTACTGGCCAAGGCATCGCCGGCAAAGCTCCGCAATCATGGGGCATGGATCAGGGCGTCGCCTGGAAGATGCCATTGGAGGCTCATGGCTGGTCGTCACCTGTGATCAGCGAAGACCGCATCGTGATGACGGGCTCGACGGGTGATGGCAAGGAGACCCGCCTCCACGTCTTCGCCCTCGACGTCGAGACCGGGAAAACGATCTGGTCCGAGAAACTGTTCACTCCCACCGATCAGGAGCGCCGCGCCAAGCATGCCAAGAACACCTTCGCCAGCAGCACACCCTTGATTCACGAGGGCATCGTTTACGCCCACTTTGGACATATGGGCACCGCCGCCATGAAGCTGGATACCGGCAAGCTGCTCTGGAAAACCAAGTTCGAATACGAGCCAAAACACGGTGGTGCGAGCTCGCTCCTCATGGCCGAGGGCAAGCTGATCTTCAGCGCGGATGGCGAAACCATGCCCATGCTCGTCGCCCTTCATCCGGAATCCGGCAAAGTCGCATGGAAGACACCTCGCACCGAGGAAGCTCGGCAGAAGTTTTCTTTTTCCACTCCCCTTCTCGTCGAAAACAAGGGCCGGAAGGAAATCATCAGCCCCGCCAGCGGGATGGTCGGCGCCTACGATCCCACCGATGGCAGGCAGCTCTGGAAGATGAGCTACGACGTCGGCTTCTCGGTCGTTCCACGCCCGGTCGAAATGAATGGCATGATCTTCATCTCAACGGGCTTCATGAAACCACAACTCCTTGCCATCAAGCTTGAGAACGCAGAGGGAGACGTCACCGAAAGCCACCTCGAATGGTCGGTGAAGAGATTCATTCCGAAAACACCCTCCTTTGTCGCGACCGACGGCGTCCTCTACGTCCTTGATGATACGGGCTCGGTCTCCTGCATCGATGCGGGGGATGGCTCGACGAAGTGGAAGGAAAAACTGATCGGCAACTTCTCGGCCTCGCCGGTCCTCGCCGACGACGCCCTCTACTGCATGACCGAAGATGGCGTCTGCTATGTGATGAAAGTTTCCCCCGAAAGGGGCGAGGTGGTGATGGAGCTCGACATCGAGCAACGCATTCTGGCCTCACCTGCCGTGGTCGACGGAGGGCTCTTCATCCGCACCGAGACCCACTTGTGGAAGATCACCGGCTAAAGGAAACCGCGCCAGCATTCCCCTTTCCCAATCCTGCGTGTCCGGGTAAAAGGCAGCAAGGCCACCTTCACGGCGATCCATGTCTTCCACCCCTCCCCCACCGAAGCCCGCAAAGAACGCACCGCCGCGCCTGCGACTCAAATCCCGATTGGGCAAATA
>NZ_JBATWY010000073.1:0-29308 GCF_049672945.1 Haloferula sp.
GTTCAGAACGACATGCCTGAGAGTCGGGAATCGGTGGAAGCGCTTCGTGGTCTCCTTCCTGAGGAATTGGTTCTGAGAACAGTGGTGCCGAGGGATCCTTTATTTTTGAGGGCGAGTGCCCGTGGTCTACCCGTCGGTGTGATGGAAGATGGCCATGGGGCGATGGCGGTGTTTGACTCTTTGCGCTCGGAGATCGAGGCAAAGATGCAGATGCCCGGAAGGCAACCTGAAATCGGCTGATGATGGATCCTATTGAACCTTGGATCGATGGGAACGCTGTTCGCCGGATGGCGGCGCAGTTGATTTCGGCTCCTGATCGTTCGGAGATCGATGAAAGTTCGAACGCCGGATTCGGTCCGGGATTTGAGGGATTCACCACGGTGGCCACCGAACTCCGCATGAAATCGGCGGGACCTTTGCCGATCCAGGAGTCAGCGTCCTTGCCGGTTCCGAAGAACGAGATTCCGGCTGCGGTAGTCGAGCCCCCTGCGAGAGTTGAGGATCGGCCGAAAGAAGTCACTCCTCCTCAAGTGAGGCTCAGAGATTCGGCAACAAGTGCGGAGCCTGCTCCAGAATCCCGAGAGTCGGTCGATGAAATACCTCGTATGCCCGAGTTGCCCGGACAGCAGCCACAACAAGCGCCGAGGTTGGAGATTGAGGCAAAGCCCTTCCTTGCGGAGGTTGGAGAGGAGCAGCGTGATAAACCCAAGGAGGAGGCTTCAAACCATCCATTCCAACAGGTCGCCAGGCCGATGCGAAGCGAGGAAGGTGAGACCAGACGCGGACCGCTGATGGAACGGATGTTTCGCTTCCGCGATTGGCTCCGTCGGCATGCCGGAGCTCGTTCGGTGTTTGTGCTTGATCGTGATGGTCAACCGGTGCTCGACGATCCGGCTTACGCTAAACTTCACTTTCTGGCGCGCAGTCTTTCGCAGGCCTATCGCCCGGTGCCCGGGCAGCCGGGAAATGTCCACGTCAAGGTCGGCTCGGATGCGTATCTGGTAGTGATTCCGGTTGATACGGATTTCGGCTGCCTGGTGCTGGGCGCGGTTCTGCCGAGGCCGCTGGATGCTCCTTCGGTTGAGATTGTGGCCAAGGCACTGGCGGAGGCGGCAAAACCCCAGGGGCGCTGACTACTCGGGATCCTCCATTTTATAGAGGTCGGCATTGGAAGCCTGGAACTCCGCTTTCAATCTCACGCTAAGTTCTGAAAGGTCGACGATCTTATAGTCGCCGAAGGTCCATGCGCCACGATTTCCGTCGTGGCCGATTCCGACCAGGAGGTGGACGGCGTGATCGTTGATTTTGAGGGTCTTGGTCTTGGGCTCGAAGTAAAAGCTGCGGAAGGTGCTTTGCCATGAACTCTGCTCGACGAGTTTGGGGTCGAGGTAGAATACGTCTCCGCTTTTCAAGTCGGTGACCTTGAGGTCGGGATAACCGCTGCGCTGGTGCTCGCCTTCACGCGTGGTTGGGATTTCGCAAGACAGGCCCTCTTCGGCGTCGATCTTCGCCATCAGCGCTTCCTCGAAGAACCTCGAGCCTTCGTTGATGCGCCGGAGTTTCCGAATCGGAGAGTCTTCTTGGCTCAGCTCTTTGGTGGACTCTTCAAGCGCTGCATTGATCGCCCTGATCACCCGCTGATGAGATTCCAGATCGCGATTCAAAGGGATGACTTTGCGGTCGGCGGTCGCGAGGACGATGGTCGCGAATGAAAAACGCCGGTCGCTGAGGTTCTCACCGAGGAGTTGGCGGGTCAGTTGGGCGTCTTCGCGTTGTTCCTGGTTAATGGCGATCTCACGGAGTTGCTTCTCGGCCTCAACGAGACGGCGGCTGGCGGGGGTCTTCGCCGGACGGGTGAAACCCCAGGCAAGCACGGCGACGAATCCGCAAAGGATGATGATGCCGATGATTCGACCTGCTCTCAGGGGCGGGCGGCTCATGGCTGAATCTTGAAGGCTTGGTCAAGTAGTGCCGAGGCCATTTCGAAGTCCACGAGGTTGTCGGCATGAATCCGACAAAGGGGTTTCCCCTGGTGGACATGCTCGCCACATTTCAAGATTTGGTCGAATCCGACGGCAGGATTCACTGCGTCCGTCGCGCGGGATCTGCCAGCACCGAGTTGGAGTGATGCTTGCCCGATCAGGCCAGCATCCACAGCTACGATGGTTCCTGTATCTGGTGCGGGCAGCTCGCGGATCATGGGGGCTTGGTGGATCTTGGCGAGGTTCGGCAAGTCCGCCGGGTCTCCCCCGTGGGCTTGAACGATCTCGTCAAACTTCCTGCGGGCGCTGCCGTCGTCCAGAAGGGCCTCCAGCTCTTTCCTTGATACGGGGCTGATCTTCTCGGCAAGGTCGAGGACCAGCTCCCTCAAGTCAGCCGGGCCGCCGCCGTCGAGACATTCGAGCGATTCGATGACTTCGAGAGCGTTGCCGACGGTCCGGCCGAGTGGCTCGCTCATCGGGTTGAGCAGGGCATGGACTTCGACATTCATTTCCTTGCCGACCGCAATCATGGCGTCGGCCAGAGTGCGTGCATCCTTTTCGGTCTTCATGAAGGCACCGCTGCCGAACTTGACATCGAGCACCAGCTTGTCGAGCGACTCGGCGAGCTTCTTCGACATGATCGATGCGGTGATCAAGGGAATCGAGGGAACGGTGCCGCTGACATCGCGCAACGAGTAGAGTTTCTTGTCGGCTGGGCAGAAGCGCTCGGTCTGGCCCATCATGACCACGCCGATTTCCGAGAGTTGGCGTTGGGCGGCCTCAAGCGAGACCGAGACATTGAACCCGGGAATCGATTCAAGTTTATCGAGCGTGCCGCCGGTGATGCCAAGGCCACGTCCCGAAACCATCGGAACCCACGCGCCGGTGCAGGCGACCAAGGGGGCGAGGGGGAGCGAGACCTTGTCACCGATGCCTCCGGTCGAGTGCTTGTCGACGACAAGCGGGTGGCCCGGCGGGTGCTCAAAGACGTCTCCGCTTTCGAGCATCGACCGGGTGAGTGCTGCGGTCTCCTCGGCGTTCATGCCTTTGAAGAAAACCGCCATGGCGAAGGCGGACATCTGGTAGTCCGGCACCTCGCCGGAAACGTAGCCGTCGATCAGCGCGCGGATTTCGTTGGCTGGCAAATGTTCACCATCGCGCTTGCGTCCGATGAGGGTGGGGATGTGGAGATTCATGGTGTCGTTGTCAGTTGTTTTCCATCCGTCCGCTTGCAGCGATGTCAAAATGTTCTTCGACGAGTTCTGCAACCTGGGTGAAGTCGGATGAGTGGACAGGGTTGCTGGGTGAATTCACCGTGAGAAGGGGCACCTGCTCGCGGGTGTGATCGGTTCCCGGGTGATAGGGATCGTTGCCGTGATCGGCGGTAATCAAAAGGAAGTCGTCGCCGACTTTTGGCAGGAAGGTGCCGAGCCAATCATCGAATTCGCGCAGGCATTTGGCGTAGCCTTCCGGGTCGCGACGATGACCATAGTACATGTCGAAGTCAACGAGGTTGGCGAAGATGAAGGCATCGCGATCATCCGCCCAGAGTCGATCGATGGTCTGCATGCCGTCGTCGTTCGACTTGGTGGGATGTGATTCGCTGATCCCGGATCCTGCGAAGATGTCCGAGATCTTGCCGACACCGATGACCGGGATCCCTGCTTCCTGCAGTCGGTTCAGAACGGTGGGTGGCGGTTGCAGTGAGTAGTCGTGTCGGTTGGTGGTGCGCTGGAAGCTGGAGGCGTTTTTGCCGATGAAGGGGCGGGCGATCACCCGGCCAATACGAATACCCCGTTGATCGAGAATTTTGCGAGCGGTTCGGCAGAGTTCGTAGAGGCGTTCGAGGCCGAAGTGTTCTTCGTGCGCGGCGATCTGAAGGACCGAGTCAGCGCTGGTGTAGAGAATCGGATGGCCGCTGCGGAGGTGTTCTTCGCCGAGGCGGGTGATGATTTCCGTGCCTGAGGCGACGACGTTGCCGATGAAGCCGGTCTTTCCCGCGGTGGCGATTTCGTCGACCAACTCATCCGGGAAACTCACGAAGGTGGCGAAAGGTTCGGCGAGCACGTTGCCGGCGATCTCCCAGTGGCCGGTGGTGGTGTCCTTGCCGACGGAGGTTTCGGACATTGAGGACCAGGCAGCATTAGGGAGGAGTGGGGGAGCGATTTTGTTGAACTCGAGATTGAGGCATCGCATGACCTGGTAGAGCCCGATCGAGGCAAGGTTTGGGAGATCCAAGCCGGGAAGACGCTCGAGGAGATGACCGAGGGTATTGGCGCCCGTATCGCCGAATGCCTCAGCGTCAGCGGCGTGACCACAGCCGACGGAGTCGAGAATAATGCAAATGGCGCGGGGCATGGGTTGAGGATGGCATTCTAATTACCGTCCGGAAAGCCACAAGGAGCAGCGACTTTAGTCGCAGGTTTTTGCTGGCATCAGCGACTGAAGTCGCTGCTCCTTGCTCTAGAAAGTCCCATTCAGCTTTCTTCCTATCCAGAAGACGGCGAGCAACAGGATGACCATCGCGACGGTGATCCAGTGCGACCACAGTGGTAATCGGTTTTCGATCGGGCGGGGTTCCGGCAGGGCTCGGATTTCACGAATCAGTTCAGGCAGTTGCGCTGCGCTCAACATGCGACCGCGGGCAATCCGCGCCATTTCTTCGAGAACTTCGGGTTTGGCGGGTTGGCCGACCTTTTCCAGTTCGATGCCCTGGGCGAGCAGGGTGGCTTCCACCGCATCGCCTTCGCCATCTCCGACGCGGGCGACGAGTTTCCACTCACCGGGTTGGTCAATCTTGATTCGGCCGGTGAAGGATCCCCAGGCGGTATCCGTCTTGTCCAGACTGATGCGTTGAGAGCTGCCGTCCGGGAGTTGGGCGTCGATCACGACATTGCCTTCTTCGAGGGGTGCTCCATTCTCATCGAATGCATTGGCGTTGAGAGTCACGATGTCACCGGGAGTCGGGCGTTCGGGAGAGAAGTAGAGGCGCACCCTTTGGCCGGCGGCCATGTTCCGCTGGTATGACATCCAGCGCGCGACCTGGCCCCAGAAGCGGTAGTGGTATTTGTCTTCAACCCCGCGGCGCCAGCGCCACGCGGAATCGATTCCCATGTAGAGCACCTTGCCGTTGCCGGCGGTGCTGGTGACGATGATCGGGGTAGGGCCGAAATTGGTGCGGCGGTTCGCATGTACGGCGAGGACTTCGGTGCCGCCTTTTGCTTTGGTCACCGCGGAATGCCAGTAGAAGCCGGGAAGGGAGCGCCAGACCTGGGGATTGGTTTCTTCGGTGTCGGCGAGCAAGGTGAGCAATGAGCCACGACCTTCGCCGGTGAGCTCTAGTGGAGACGCGACGGGATCGACGATGCCTTCGGGCTTGTCGGGATCCAGCACGACCGGGATCAGATCGCCGAGCGGACTGTCGACGAGGCTGCGTTGATTGCCTCTCGGGCCGGGGAGGAAAACAACGCCGCTGGCTTGGCTTTCGACGAGTCCCTTGATCAATTCGCACTGCTCCTCGGTGAGTTGGCCCGGTTCCACGCCGACATCGCCGATGAAGATGACATCGAAGCGGGCGAGATCTTCAGGTTTCTCCGGAAACTCCTGAATGTAGTCGGGTCCATCGCCAAGGCCGAGTTGCGGATGGAAGAGCAGGCAGGAAAGTTCGACGCCGGGATCGCGGGAGAGGGCATTGCGAAGGTAGCGGTATTCCCAGCGGGGTAGCGAATCGATCACGAGCACCTTGATCGACTCCGGGCGACCGGAGAGGGTGAACTTGCGCGAGTTGTTCGCTTCGACTCGTTCGCCCTCGGCGACGGGCAGCGAGAGCTCAAGCGTCGAGGAGCCTTCGCCGTCGATCTGCCAAAGGATCGACTCGTAAGTTTCCTCTCCTGGCGGGATGACGATTTCCTTGGTCTTCTCGCGGCCGGTATCATCGCGAAGTCTGACGATGGTGCGGACTTCACGTTCGAGTGACGAGCGCACGGTGAAAGGGATTTGAACCTTCTCGCCGACGATGCCGTAGGTCGGGGCGGTGACCGAGATCAGGTCAAGATCAGGCAGTCTGCGGTCGCTGCCGACGGGGATGGTGAAAAGCGGAACGCCACGTTGGAGAAGTTTCTGTGAAGCGACCACTGGCGGTTGTCCGAGATTGAAGTCGCCGTCTGACAAGAGAACCACGGCTCGGAGATTGTTCTCGCTCTCCAGAAGGTCGATGATCGGCTGCGAAAGATCGGTGCCCGCCAGTTTGGACTCGTCTGCCGGAGGACTCGAGATTTTCCGCTCAACGATCTCGTTGGAGTTTTCCAGGCTTAGTGATTCGAGCAGTTCATCGGTGACGACCCTTTCGATCCACGCGTTACGAGTGACCACCGTGCGGTCGGCGTCGATCCCTTCGGGTAGCTCGGCGTCGAGCGTGTTCATCGAGCCCGAGGCATCGCGAAGAAGGGCGATGCGGGGTTTTGACTCCGGGTCAACAACCGTCAGCCACTCCGGCTTCCATAGTAGCAAGACGACAATCAGGGCGATCAGGAAGCGCAGGGACTCCAGAAGTCCGGTGCGTACCCGGTGGGTGCTCCGCAACCACGCGAGCACGCAGAGACCGCCGATGGCGATCAGGGTGATCACGCCAATGGCCAGGGTCAGTGGCGTTGGCGAGAAATGAAGGTGATGGATGTTGAAGGACAAGGTCTGTGGGCTAACGGGCGTGTTGAACCGGCGGTCGAGGAGTGGAGTGGACGGCGACGGATTTATTGGGAAGGCAGAGTAGGGCTTCCGAGAGAAGGAAGAACAACAAGGCGATCAGGAATCCACGCCAGATGCCGCGTGAAATGTTTTCGCGTCCGGATCCGCTGGTGTCCTCGAAGAGCGAAAAGTCCGTGCCTGCAAGGATCTGCTCGAGATCCTTGCTCTCGATGATGTCGGGGATGTCTTCCGAGAGGGGACGGTTGATGGCAAGGGTCCGTTCTCCGAGTCTGTGGATGCCTGCAAGGTGTTCGGCTTCGGCATTGACGTTCGTGCCGTAGTCGTCGAGACGCTCGCGGACCTCGTCGGCCTTCGTTGCGGATTCCGTGGTGCCAAGGGTGGCGAGATAGCCGGCATCGAAGCGATCCGCTCCGGCGATGACGGCGCGCTGAATGGCGGGAAGAAGAACGTCAGCGTCGCCGAGGTTCGACCAAGTATAGTCGGGGAGCGAGCCCATGAACCATGCGGTTCCCCTGCCGACGACCCGCCGCACAAGGAAGGGTTGAGTGTCGTCCCATCTGGCAAGCACGGTCGCCTCGCCTACCGGCACGCGATATTTCACTGCGCGCAATCGGTCTACTGGAATTGCAGTACCATCGATGCCATCCTTGAGCAGGCCGTCGTCTTGGTTCCAGCTATCGATAATGAAAAACTGATTGGTCGCGGCGTTTGCCAGCTCGGACCACTTCATTCCGAGAAACTCGTTGTTCGAGTCGGCGACCGGAGGAAAGAAGACCACCTGGCCTCCGCTTTCCAGGAAGCGTTCGAGTTCCGCGGCGGCCGGCCCGGTCGGCAGGCTTGTCGCCCAGATGATGGCCGACTTCCCGTTGGTGATCAGCGAGGGGGTGGCAGCAGGAGGGAGGATTTCGGCGATCTGTCCGCCAAAGCCCGCAGGAGCGGCCGCGAGCGAGAGATAATTCGCGGCACTCCCTTCAGCGATCACGGTCGACTGAACGGGAAGAGCGGGGCCATAGGCGAAGAAAGCCACGTTGTCGCGCGGGTTGCCGTCGCCAGGGATCGAGACCCAGCCGAAGCCGCTTTCATCGGGCGATGGAAGCGGGATGCTCTTGATGAAACGTAATTCCTGACCGGGAATGGTGACGTTTTCGGTCTCGCGGGCTCCGTTTGTATTGATCGTTATGGGGAGATTGAGCGGGTTCTTGGCATCGTCGCCGCGGGAAATCCGCAGGTCGAGCAGGAGGTCGGAGCCGGAGCGGCGCGACGAGAGGATCTGGATCGTCTGGTTTGCCGCATTTTCGCCTCCGAGGGCGAGCACGCGAAGGCGGGGTTTCTGCGGCAGCGAGTTGAGAGCGGCGCGAACCGAGTCCCAGCGGCTGTCGTCAGGCGACCAGTTGGTTTGCTGGAGGTCCGAGGTGACCCAGACCTCCGCGCGTCCCGGCGTTTCCGCAAGAAACTCCGCGGCGGTCAAAAGCATGTCGGACAGGTCGGCGGTGGTGTCGGTGGCGGCGGTCGATGAAAGCTCTGCAAGCACCTCGGGGGAGGGGACGTCCTGCGGTTTTCCTGAAGCGCTGTCGATGAGGACGAGTCGCGTGCCTTCGAGATCGGCGAAGGCGTCGCTGAGGCGATTGAGAGCCAGTTCACGACGAGGGATCGTGCCGTTCTTGGGATTGGCTTCCATACTGGCCGAGCGGTCGAAGACGAGCACGACGAGTTCGGGCTGACCGCTTCCGAGACCGAAGAATTTGCTCACCACGGGAAGGGAGGCGGCGAAGATCAGAGCTGCGATACCAAGCGCCCGGCAGGTAAGGATAAGGATGTGGCGAAGGCGCTTCTTGCCGCGTGATTCGCGGGTCGCCTTCAGCAAGAACTGCATCGCCGCCCACTGGATCGTCCGGTGGCGGCGGCGATTGAGCAGATGGATGATGATCGGAATCGAGACCGCGAACAGTCCCCAGAGCATCGCGGATTGGAGGAAGAACATCTTATCTTCCTCCCTTCTTCGGTAGGCGTGCTGTTAGGAATTCACGTAGTAACGGCTCAAGTGCCGTGTCCGTCGGGACGAGCTGATAATCGGCGTTGGCATCGTGGCACTTGGCACGCACGGCGGTCATGAAATCGTTGAGGGCGCGGTGGTATTCGTCGACGACCAGGGTGGGTTCGACGACGAGTGAGGTACCGTCCTCCATGTCGACGAAGCGGTGCGGTCGCTCGAATTCGAAAGACAGCTCCTGGGGGTCCATCAGGTGGAAGACGGAGATATCGTGCTTCCGGTAGCGAAGGTGCTGGAGGGCTTCGGAGAAGCCTTCCGGTTCAGTGAAGAGGTCGGAAAGAATGACGACGAAGGCACGTTGCCCGATTTTTTCGGCGATCTGATGGAGTGCGGGGACGAGGCCGGTCTCACCTTCGGGTTCGAGCTTGGCGAGGGTTTCAAAAATGCGCTGGAGGTGGGCTGGCCGACGGCTCGGTGGAACTTCAAGGTGAAGCTTTTCGGTGCAGACGGAGAGGCCGGCGGCGTCGCCCTGGTTGACGAGCAGATAGGAGAGGGAGGCGGCGATCCGTCGAGCGAATGAGACTTTCGATTCGCCCTGGCCGGCGAAGTTCATCGAGCCGGATGCATCGACGACGAAGTAGGCTCGCAGATTGGTGTCGGCTTCGAATTCCTTGATGTAAAATCGATCGGAGCGTGCGAAGGCCTTCCAATCGAGGCGGCGTGTGTCGTCACCGGGCACGTATTTCCGGTATTCGGCAAATTCGACCGATGACCCGCGGTGTGGCGAGCGGTGGCGACCTGCCATGTGGCCCATCATGGGCACACGCGATTCGACTGGCAGCGCGCCGAGACGCGAGAGCAGTTCGCTGTCTAGAAAGTCGTAGGTCATGCGGCTGAGAATCCAGAGTCCGGAATCAAGAATCCAGAGCGGGTGGGGTGAAGCGTTGGAGTGGTGTTAGGCACGAGCTTGCTTCGGGCTGACGTGATCGTGGAGCGACGATAACACTTTTGAGATCCCGCGAGTTTCCTCGATCAACTCCGGTGTGTTTTTGAAGTGATCGATTCCAAGTTCACGGCAGACTTCGCGGTGAATCATTAGTTGGTTTCGGAGTTCTCCGCAGGAGCCCGCACTGAAGTCGAGAAATCGACAGAAATCGGCGTCGCTTTTGCTTTCTGCTCCTTCGGCGATATTGGATGGAATGGAGATGGCTGAGCGTTGAATCTGATCTTTGAGGGCAAAGTCCTTGGATCCATGAGACGCGATGCAGACGTCAACCGCCAATCGGCAACTGCGTTTCCACACATCGAGGTTGTCAAAGTTATGAGCGCTCATGGTCTAGCTCTGGTTTCTGGATTCTTGACTCTGGAATCTCAGGACTGGCGCATTTCTTCGATCAAGCGCTCAACGACCTTCTTCGAGGTCATGCCTTGGGACTCGGCGGCGAAATTGGTGATCACCCGATGACTGAGCACCGATGGGGCCACGGCTTCGATGTCGTCCATGCTCGCCATGTAGTTCCCGCGCAATGCCGCACGGGCCTTGGCACCGAGAATCAGATACTGGACAGCGCGTGGTCCAGCGCCCCAGGCGACGAGGTCGCGGACCCACTGCGGTGATTCCGGTGTGCCAGGACGGGTCTTGCGGACGATGCTGACGGCATAGTCGTAGAGGTGTTCCGGGACTGGAACTCGACGCACGAGTGATTGGAAGGCGAGCACCCGTTCGCCGTTGAGCAGGTGTTCGAGCTTGGCCACCGCTGAGCCGGTCGTGGCGCGGGCAATCTGCTTTTCCTCCTCGGCGCTCGGGTAGTCGACCTCGATGAGAAACATGAAGCGGTCGAGCTGGGCTTCGGGCAGAGGGTAGGTGCCTTCCTGCTCGACGGGGTTCTGGGTCGCCAGCACGAAGAAGGGAGGTTGGAGATTGTAGGTGCGGCCGAGGACGGTGACCTTGAGTTCCTGCATGGCTTCCAGCATCGCCGATTGGGTCTTTGCCGGGGCGCGGTTGATTTCATCGGCGAGGACGATGTTTGAAAATACGGGTCCCTTAACGAATTCGAACTCACGGCGGCCTCCGACGCCGGATTCCTGAATGATGTCGGTGCCGGTGATATCGGCGGGCATCAGGTCGGGAGTGAACTGGATCCGATTGAAATTCAGGTCGAGGGTCTGGGCGACCGAGGAAACGAGCAAGGTCTTGGCGAGGCCGGGAACGCCCATCAGCAAGGCGTGCCCCCGGGCGAAAAGACAGATGGCGAGGCGTTCGATGACCTCTTCCTGGCCGATGATCGCTTTCCCCAGTTCGGCCTTGAGCGCCGAGTAGGTTTTGCCGAGTTCGTCGATCGCGGCGACGTCGTCCGGGGGGAGCTGGTTTTCGGAGGGTTTGGGTGCGGGCGGATCGGCGAGAGTATCTTCCATGTTTCGGGGACTTACAGACTTGGAGCGAAACTAGGGCGGAGCTTTGTTTTGTCGAGTCGGATGACCGTCGCCGGAGCCCGGTCGGGTGAGATCGTCGGGAATCGAAAAAATCGTAGGTAAATTATCGATTTCCCACTTGTCAGCCCCCAATCCTCTGCTAAACAGCCCGCCCGCTCCGCAGTGGCCAACGGCTCTCTGTCGTTTTTCCTGCGTTTGTGGAACCGCTCACACAAAGAGTCCCATGGCACGTATTTTCGGCATCGAAATCCCCAACGAGAAACGCATCGAAGCGTCTCTTCACTACATTTATGGAATCGGACACAACACGGCTGTCCGCATTCTTGATCAGGCTGGCATCGACCCCAACCTTCGCACAGGTCAACTAAGCGAGGATCAGTTGGTGAAGATCGGCACGGTCATCCAGAGCGAGGGCATCATTATCGAAGGTGATCTTCGTCGGGAAAAGCAATCGCAGCTCAAGCGACTCACTTCCATCAACTGCGTTCGCGGGATCCGCCACAAGCGCGGTCTTCCAGTTCGCGGCCAACGCACCCGCACCAATGCCCGGACCCGCAAGGGCAAGCGCAGGACCATGGGCGTTAAGAAATAATCAGGACCCAGATCCAAACAATCATCCAAGATGGCTGACGAAGAAACGAAGAACGAAACTCCGGCTGCAGAGGCTCCGGAAGAAACCGCCGCTGCGCCTGCTGCCGAGTCCACCGCGACTCCGAAAGCCGAAGAAGCCGCTCCTGCCGCTGACGCTCCCAAGGCTGAAGAAGCTGCTGCACCCGCCGCCGAAGCTCCCAAGGGAGAAGAGGCTGCTGCTGCCGCAGAAGGAGGTCCTAAGAAGGAAGAGAAGCGCGACATTTTTGCTGAGATTGCTGGTGCCGAGGAGGGCCAGATCAAGATTCACAAAGCCAAGAAGTCGAAGAACGTCACCAAGGGGATCGTTCACGTCACCGCTACTTTCAACAACACCATCGTCACTGTGACCGATGCTTCCGGCAATACGATCGGTTGGTCGACGGCCGGTAAGATGGGTTTCCGTGGTTCGCGTAAAAGCACCGCCTATGCTGCGCAGGTTGTTTCTCAGGATGCCTGCCGCCAGGCCATGGGACATGGCCTCAAGGAAGCAGAAGTTCGCGTCAAGGGACCGGGTTCCGGTCGTGAGTCCGCTGTCCGTGCCGTGCAAGGTCTCGGTGTCGACATCCTTGCGATCAACGATGTGACCTCCATCCCTCACAACGGCTGCCGTCCGAAGAAGGCGCGCCGCGTATAATCTCCGAACATTTCTGACTCATGGCACGTTACACAGGACCCCGCGCAAAGATCAGTCGTCGCTTTGGCGTCGCACTCTTTGGCTCCTCCAAGGCGCTCGAACGCCGCAATTTCCCGCCAGGCCAGCACGGACTCCGTGCCGGTCGTAAAAAGAAGAGCGATTACTCGATCGCCCTCGGTGAAAAGCAGAAGCTTCGTTTCCAATACGGTGTGCTCGAAAAGCAGTTCCGCGGATACTACGAGGAGGCTGCAAGCCGTCGTGGCATTACCGGTGAAATTCTCCTTCAGTTGCTCGAGACCCGTCTCGACAACGTTTGTTACCGCCTCGGTTTCGGCAACACGCGTGCCGCAGCCCGCCAGCTCGTCAATCACGGACACGTTTTGGTCAACGACCAGAAAGTTGATGTCGCCAGCTACCAGGTGAAGCCCGGTGACAAGATCAAGATCGGTGGCAAGCCATCGGCCCAGCAGCTTGCGCTGCGCATGATGGATCTGACGCAGTCCGTGCCACTCGTTGATTGGCTCACGCTGGATCGCGAAAGCATGATCGGCGTCGTCGAGCGCGTTCCAGAACGCTCCGACATTGATCCGCTCGTCAACGAGCAGCTGATCGTCGAGCTTTATTCGCGCTGATCGGTTCGCCGATTTCAGATTTGAAGACGCCCGGGGGAAACCTCGGGCGTCTTTGCTTTTCCAGTCTGCTGAAAATCAAAAGAGTAGCAGAAGAAGGGTTGTCGTTTCTGGCGAGGAGGGAGACGCCAGGATAGCCGCCATTGCGGGGCATCATGGGCGAAGTGACAAATTTTCATGCCCATTTCACTTCCCCGTCGAGCTTGGATGAGGCAAACCGCTGTTCCGCCAATGAGTAATCCTTTCCGCGAAGATCTGGTCTCCCGAAGTAGCCCTCAAGCCTGCACTGTCGTCATTTTCGGCGCGACGGGCGACTTGACCCATCGCAAGCTGATCCCGGCTCTGTATAATCTTGCGGTTGATGGAGAGCTTCCTCCGGGCGTGAAGATCGTCGGCTTCGCGCGGCGAGACAAGAGCGACGAGGTTTTCAGGTCGGGCCTGGAAGAACTGAATCGCAAGGTCTCACGAACCGGGCATGACGAAGAGCTTTGGTCAAAATTCGTGCCGAACATTCACTACCACCGGAGTGAGTTCACCGATGCCGACGGCTACAAGCGGTTGGCCGAGCGACTCGACGGGATTGATCGTGAGCGCGGGGGGAAAGGTAATCGCCTGTTCTACATCGCAAGCGCGCCGGAATTTTTTGACGACATTCTCGAGCAGTTGAAAGCAGCGGGACTGAGCAAGGCGGCAAAGGGTTGCTGGTCGAGGGTGATTGTCGAAAAACCCTTTGGAACCGATCTGGCCACGGCACAGCATCTGAATCAGGTCGTCAACCGCACGTTTGAGGAGAAGGACACCTATCGGATAGATCATTATCTCGGCAAGGAGACGGCTCAGAACCTGATGGTACTGCGCTTCGCCAATGCGATTTTCGAGCCACTGTGGAACAGCCGCTACATTGATCAGATTCAGATTACCTGCTCCGAAAATCTGGGCATGGAGGGTGGTCGAGGCGGTTATTACGACAAGGCCGGTGCCTTGCGCGACATGGTGCAGAACCACTTGCTACAGCTTTTGAGTTTGGTTGCGATGGAGCCACCCACCGACTTGAGTGCGGATGGCGTGCGTGATGAAAAGGTGAAGGTGATTCGTTCACTGCGGCAGTGGGATACTCCGGAGAAGGTCGCGAAGAATGTGGTCCGTGCGCAGTATACGGCGGGTCATGTCGACGGCAGGTCTGTCCCGGGTTATCGCGAGGAAGACCGGGTGGATCCCGAAAGCATGACCGAGGCCTATGTCGCACTGCGTTTGATGATCGATACCTGGCGCTGGAGTGGTGTGCCGTTCTACATCCGGATGGGTAAGCAGTTGCCGAAGAAGGCGACCGAGATTTCCGTGCATTTCAAAGCTCCGCCCTGTGTCTTGTTTAACGCGCTGCCGGGAGGGGTTCCCGGAGGAAATGTTTTGGTCATCCGGATCCAGCCGGATGAGGGGATTTCGCTGCGAATGGTGTCGAAAATCCCCGGCACCAGTCTGCGTCTGGAGCCGGTGAAGATGGACTTTCACTACGCCACAAGTTTCGGCAAAGGCAGTCCGGAGGCCTATGAACGGCTGCTGCTCGATGCGATGGCGGGAGATGCCACCTTGTTCGCGCGACGCGATGAGGTCGAAGAAGCCTGGCGCTTCATTGATCACATCGAGCACGCCTGGCACCAAAGTGACGATCCGCCGCCGATGGCGGAATTTGTTGCCGGCAACTGGGGACCGAAGGAAGCCGACGATCTTCTCAAGGAAGATGGTCACGAATGGCGTCGACTCTGACTTTTGGGAATGATGAACGAAACGCTTTGCATGCACCCGGAACTCGGACGTGAAGTTCCCGTCGGAGGAATCGATAAGGAGTTGCACAAACTCTGGGATGAGGATGAGGCGCGCACGAATGCCTCGCTGGTCAATCTTGCGGTCTACTCCGAGAAGCCCGGTTCGCTGGAGGAGAACTCCAGAGCGATGCAGGAGTTGACGCGCGAGCATGCCTGTCGCGCGATTCTCATCGGCATTGATCGCGATGCGTCAGAAACGTCGATCAAGGCGTGGATCACGGCCCACTGCCACCTGTCCCACGGTCAGAAGTCGGTCTGCTGCGAGCAAATTGCGTTCGCTTTGTCCGGCCGGGCGACCGGGCGTCTGAGGAATACGGTTTTTGCGCATTTGAATTCCGATCTGCCACTGATTTTGTGGTGGCAGGGAGAGTTGAGTCCGATTTTTTCCGAGCGATTCTATAGCCTCATCGACCGCTTCGTCTTCGATAGTTCCGAGTGGTCCGATCCGCTCAGTTCGTTCGCTAAAGTAGGTGCGGCGATGGAAGGATCGAGCCGAATGGTCCCCCAGGACCTCTCTTGGACCCGAAGCTTCCAATTCAGGGTTTCGGTCGCGGCTCTTTTCGATGACCCTGTCGCTCAGAATGCGCTGGACGCGGTCGAGTTCGTCGAAATTCGTCACCATCCTGCACATCGAGTGACGGCTTTGCAGTTGCTGTCATGGCTTGCGGTGCAGGCGAAGTGGCGCGACGGTTTGGAGTTGGGGCTTGCCGATGCCCGACACGACGGCAATTCGCAGAGTTTCTCCTTCGAATTGGCCTCGGGAGCTGCGCTGAGGGCGAAGTTGGTAGCCGACGAGGCCTCGTCTCCTCTTGGCTCGCTGATGATCGAAGCAGGAGATGTGAGGGTCGAGGTCGTCCGTGAGGCCGGATCGAGCTACTTGATGCGTCGAATTGTCGCCCCAGGGCACACCACCGAGTCTCCCGGACCGGTTGATTCGGATCATTCTGTTGATGCGGTAGGTGAACAACTCTCTCGCGGAGGTAAAAATTCCCTGTATCGGAAGATTCTCCCTAGATTTCAGGAATTGCTGAGACAGTGAGACACCGTCATGGAATCTTTTTTAGGTTCAAACGTAACGATCAGCATGAATTCGGCCCCGGATCTGGCGTGAAACGCGCTTGAACCGGACTCGCTTCAATCCCATTCTCCGCGCCCCGCCGCCGGTGGTTTTTTTCCCAATAAAATGATCAAGCTTCCTGAAGATGCCCCTTTTTCGCCCGAACAACGTGCCTGGCTCGAGGATTTTCTGAGCAAGGCCCTTGCCGGAGGAGCAACGGCTCCGGTTCCTGCCGGTCCCACGGTGCCGGTTACCTTGCTGTGGGGATCCCAGACTGGAAATGCCGAGGGTCTTTCCAAGCAGTTGATGAAGCGCATGAAGAAGGGTGGATTCGAGCCCGAAGTTCATGACATGGCCGCCTATGATCGCAGTCGCCTACCAAAGGAGAAGAACCTGCTGATCATCACGTCGACCTATGGTGACGGCGAGCCGCCCGACAATGCGGAGGAGCTTTACAATTGGATCCTCAGCGATGACGCGCCGAGGCTGGAAGGGGTGAGCTATTCGGTGCTGGCGCTCGGAGACACGAATTATCCGGATTTCTGCAAATGCGGGATCGATTTTGACGAGCGTCTGGAAGCGCTTGGAGCCTCCCGGATTTCTCCTCGGGTCGATAGTGATGTCGATTTCGATGATCCGTTCAAGGAGTGGTCGGATGCCGTGATCGGGCTGTTGGCTCCCGCTGGCGAACCGGCGTCCAACGGTGCCGCCGCTCTCGATCAGATCGAAAAGGGCTACTCGAAGAAGCGTCCGTTTCCATCGACGATCCTGAAGAACTACAATCTGAACAAGGGGGGAGAGAAGGAGACCCATCATGTGGAGATTTCGCTCGATGGATCAGGGCTGGAATATCAGGTCGGTGATGCTCTCGGGGTGCTTCCTTCCAACCCTGAAGACGTGGTCGATGAGATCCTCGAGAATCTGGCGTTTCGAACGTCTGCGGATGTCGAACTGTCCGATGGGAGTGAGGTTTCACTTCGGGAGGCACTGATTCATCACTTTGATATCGGGACGATCAACAAGACCTTGATTCAGAAATGGCAGCCCCGCAGTGGTTCGCCTTATCTCCGGTCCTTGGTCGAGGCGGATGACAAGAAGGCCTATGAGGACTTTTGCTGGGGGCGTGATCTGATCGATTTGGTGGTGGATCATCCGGCTGACTTCTCGGACGCCGATGATTTTGTCGGGATTCTCAAGAAGCTGCAACCTCGGCTTTACTCGATCGCCTCAAGTCCCAATGCCCATCCCGGTGAGGTTCACCTCTGCGTGGGGATCGTGCGCTACGATACTCATGGTAGGAAGCGCGGGGGGATCTGCTCGACTTATCTTTCGGATCGTTCTGATGGCACGAATCCGGGGGTGTTCGTCCATTCGAACAAGGCCTTCCGATTGCCTGAAAGTGGCGACACGCCATTGATCATGGTCGGTCCAGGAACTGGGATCGCACCGTTCCGCGCTTTCCTCGAAGAGCGCAAGATCTCGGGGGCCAAGGGTGGCAATTGGTTGCTCTTCGGCAATCCGCATCACGACACCGACTTTCTTTACGAGGAAGAACTGACCGCCTTCCTGAAGGAGGGCACGATTCAACGCCTGGATCTCGCTTGGTCGCGCGATCAGAAGGAAAAGGTCTATGTGCAGAACCTGATGATCGAGCAGGGGGCGGAAATGTGGAAGTGGCTTGAGGATGGAGCGGCGTTTTACGTTTGCGGCGATGCTTCGCGGATGGCCAAGGATGTGGATGCTGCGCTGCACACCATTGCCGAGAAGCATGGTGGTTTGAGTGCTGATGATGCGAAGGCTTTTGTGAGCCAGCTGAAGAAGGACAAACGCTACCAGCGGGACGTTTATTGATGGTTGGGATGTTGAGGGCGGCTGGAAAGCCGCCTTGCCCATCTATGGGGCTCGGGAGAGCGCCAGTCCCTTAGCAGCGCTCGGGGAAGAGGTGTCTCCAGACTTGGAGGGCCTCGCGGATTTCGTCGGCTTTGCGGGTCGGGGAAAGCTCCCAGGTCATCGGGCAGTCCTTGGGGAAATACTCGAGTAGCTTTTTGTATTCGAGCTCGCCAGTGAAGGGCACCCGGTGGTCGCGGGCGGGCCACTGCACATCATGAACGTGGGCTCCGATGATGTAAGGCTGCATGCTTTCAAGCCACTCGGCGTGATCGAGGAGTCCAAGGTTGTGCTTGAGTTGGACATGTCCGAAGTCGTGCCAGTAGCCGATCCACGGATGGTCCTTGAAGTGCTCTTGCAGGCGGACCATTTCCCGCTCGGTCGGCATGTCTTCGAAACGAGAGCGGGATTCGATGGCGAGCTTGACGCCGTGTTTCTTTGCGAGTTCACCAAAGTGCTCAAGGGCCTCGATCGCACGCTGATAGTAGAGCGGTGCCACCTTTTCGCGCTTCTTGACGAAGGCAAGTCGTTCCGCGGCGAACTTGGGCGTGTCCCGCTGTCCGTCCGTGACCAGGGCGGTGAGGGGTTTGGTCCACTTGGAGGACTTCATGGGAACGGATCCCATGTGGAGGACCAAGTAGTGGGCTTCGAACTTGGCCGCAACCTCGAGTGTCCGTTCGGTCATTTCCATCGCGCGCTGGCGGTCGAACTCGCGGTGGGAGGTGAACTCGTAGGCATCCGGCGCATCGATCATGACTTCCACTGGAGAGGGAAAGTAGTTGTGTACGCCAACGCAGGTGAATTTCCCGGCTTCGAAAGCCTTCTGGATCCCGGGCAGCTTGGTGATCGTCATGCCATGGGAGAGCTCCAGATGGGTGATGCCGAAATCGAGGATCTCGTCGATCATGGCCTCACCATCGGAGTGACGCGAATTGTTCCAGCAGGTTGAGAAGGCAAGCATGAGATCGAAGGTCGTGACCCCGGGGTTCAGGAGCCAGTGACAAGGAAGACGATTTCTCCCTTGGGCGGGTGAGACTTAAAATAGGCGAACAGCTCCGTGGCGGTGCCACGGTGGTAGGTCTCGAATTTCTTGGTGAGTTCGCGGGCGACGCAGCAACGGGCCTCGGGATGGGCGGCGGCGAGGACTTCGAGCGTCGAGGTGATGCGGTGCGGGGATTCGAAGAAAATCGTGGTACCGTCGGCTTGCAGTCCGGCTTCCATGGCGGCGAGGCGTTTGCCCTTTTTGACCGAAAGAAAGCCGTGGAAGTGGAAGGCATGGCAGGGGAAGCCGGAGCCGATCAGGGCGGTGAGGACGGCGGAGGGGCCAGGCAGGACTTCGAGTGGGAGCTCGTGCTCGAGGCAGGCCTGGACGAGTCGATAGCCGGGATCGGAGACGCCGGGCATACCGGCATCGGAGATGACGGCAATGGTCTCGCCCGATTTGACGGCATCCACCAATTCAGGTAGTCGTCGTCCTTCGTTGTGTTCGTGGAGCGAGACCAGCGATTTGCCGCTGATGCCGAGGTGAGTGAGAAGAGGCCCGGAGTGTCGGGTGTCTTCACAGGCAATCCGGTCCGCCTCTTTGAGGACTTTGATGGCGCGAAGTGTGATGTCGTCCCGATTTCCGATCGGTGTGGGGACGAGAATGAAACGGCCTTCGCTCATGTGGTCGGGGTGGAGAGAGGGATGCTGGATCCACGCTCGTTGTTAGAAGCCGTTGGCGAGACGCGAAACCATCGCCTGACTGGCGCGTTCGAGCGCATCGGGAAGGGCGTTGTGGCGGGAAGTCTGGAGATTCGAATCGACGAAGAAGGTCGAGGTTCCCGTCGAGCTTCCTTGGGCGAGAATCCGATTGGAGCCTCGTGCGTCGCGCACGGTCCAAACCAAGGTTACGGTGTTCTGGAGTTCTTCCGGGCGAAGGGTATCGAGGCGGGATGAACGGATCTGGAAGTAATCAATCTCGTGAAGTGAGGCTTCGAGAATGGCGTCGGCACTGTCGGTGCTGGCGATCCGGTAGGTGCCGTCCTGAATGAAGGCATCGATGGCTGCGCTGGTTGCGAGAGTTTCTGCCCGGGGCTCGAGGGATTCGTTCGTGAACATCGGGACGGCAATGGTTTGCACATCGCGCATGATGCCGGGCTTGACGCCACCAAGTTGGTAGCCGGCGCAGGCCGAGAAGAGCAGGCAGAGGAACAGGGGAATCAGGCGCATCCTTTGGTGGGAATCAGTTTGCTCCGAGGGCGGAGAGCCGGGCTTGGGCCTTGTCGTGGTATTCACCGGATTTCGATTCCCGAACGACTTCCTGATAGTAGAAAGTGGCGGAAGCGGTGTTTCCCTTTCGCTCGTAGAACTGGGCAATTTCGTAGGTGTTCGCGATGTCGCGGTTTCCGAGACTCTTGATCAGCCCGCGTGCTTCGGCGTTGCGCTTGTGCCCCGGGAACTGGCTGAGGTGGTCCTCGAATGCTTCACGAGCGCGGCTGAGGTTGGCTTGATCCTGATTTCCTTCCTGTGCCTGCTTCATCAGAATCTCGCCGATACGAAATTGCGCTTCAGGTGCGAGTGGAGAGTCAGGGTAGTCTTCCACGACTCCACGATAGGCTAGGACGGCTTTTGAGACGTCCTTGCGTTCGGCATAGATGTCCCCCATCTTGAACTCGGCGCGAGCCCCGAGAGAGGAGCGGGGAGCGTTGTCGGCCACTTTCTTGAGCATGCCGGCGATTTTGTCGGGTGAGAGCTTCGACTTCAGGCCGAGGAAACTGTTTTTAATGTCACCATCGGCGGCGGCGAAAGCCATTCTTGATTGGCTGTCGAGCGCCTCCTGATAGTAGCCGCTACCCTGATAGCGCGTGATCAGGTCCTGGTAGGCGTCGAATGCCTTGATGGTTTCGCCTTCTTCCTCGAGGAGCTTGGCCTGACGGAAGCGGGCATCGGGTGCCTTGATGGCGAGTGGAATGTCGTCGGCAAGTTCGTCGTATTGCTTGATCGCCTTCTTTCTTTTCCCCGACTGCTCGAGTTGCTGGGCCTGCTCAAACATGGCGTCGGCCCGGGTATTGTTGACCCCACCTCCGCTGACCATGGGCGGGAGATCGGCATCGCCGCCACATGAGGAAATGACGGCTGCAGCGGCAAGGATGGACAGTCGGAAGCGCATGGCGTGGAAACTAGGAGGACAGCTTGAGGTCGGAAAGCGAAAATCAGCTCTTTCCGAGTTGTTCGGCACGTGCGGTGGCTGCGGCGACGGCGGAAACCAGTGAGTCGTGGAAGCCGTTTTCCTCAAGTGAGGCGAGGCCGGCGACGGTGGTGCCTCCGGGGGAGGTGACATTGTCCCTGAGCTCCGCCGGAGGACGGCCGGTTTCCAGGACCATGGCGGCTGCGCCGAGGACGGTCTGGGCGGCGAGCTGATGGGCATGCTCGTGTGGCAGTCCAACTTGGACGCCCCCTTCGGTGAGGGCTTCGATAGCGAGGTAAATGTAGGCCGGGCCGCTGCCGGAGAGGCCTGTCACGGCGTTGATCATCGACTCTGGCACTTCCACCGAGAGGCCGACGGAGCCAAGCAGTCGGTCGGCGAAGGCGGCGTCGTCGTCAGTGGCGTGCCCGGAGCGCGCGAAGGCACTGGCGCCTTTTCCGACAAGCGCTGGAGTGTTTGGCATGGTGCGGATGATTCGGAATCCGTCCGGGCTGTGTTTTTCCAGCCAGTCGATGGTCAGGCCGGCTGCGATGGAAACCAGCAAGGCATCCCGAACCCCCGAGGCCTTGAGGGAATCGAGGGCTTCGGCGGCCTGCTGAGGTTTGGTGGCGAGGAGAAAGGTATCGCATCCGCTCAGGTCGGCGAGGGTGTCGGAGGAAGGGGCCCCGGTCGTTTTGGTGAAGGCTTCTCTGGCGGCGGGAAAGGGGTCGAAGCCGATGATTTGAGAGGCCGCGACCGCCTTGGCCCGAATCGCTCCGCCGATCAGCGCACTTCCCATTTTTCCACAACCGATGACTCCGAGTCTCATGGCGCGAACGCTAGCGAGAGAGTGGGTGGGGGCCAACCTTGATTTTGAAGGCGGCATGGAGCGGTTTTTCTTGGAGCTGGGGCGGACCGCTATCATCGTTCTACCCATGCGAATGAAGATGGGTCTATTGGCATTGCTGGCGACGGGTTCACTGGCGATGGCGGAGGAAGAAGAGAAAGTGGTCGTGCCGGGCGTTGATGCCGTGATCTCCGAGTTGCTGGAGGGTTTTCCTGCCCCTGAAGCTCCTCCCGTAGGAAAGGGCGTGGTGATGGCCGTGACGACTTCGGACAAGTCGGTTCAAGAGGATATCCAGCGCGGGCTGGCTTGCGTGCACGCTGGCTGGGACCTCGAGGGTTACAGGCATTTTTGTGAGGCGCTGAAGAAGGACCCGGACTGTTTGATGGCGCACTTCGGAGTGGTGGTTTCCCTGATGCAGGCGGATTTGGAAATGGCCGATGAAAAGCAGGCAGCTTTTGACCGAATGCTGGCGCTGGCGGAAGAAGGAGTGGGAAGCGATCTGGAGCAGCGCTATGTATTTGGTTTGGTCAAGTTACTGCAAGAGGGTCCAGGCGAGGCTGCCAGCGCGTTTGGGTCGACGGTGGAGCAGTATCCCAATGATCCCCAGGCGGTGCTTTTCAAGAGTCTTCTTGGTCGAGGAGGTTATGACGATACGGGTGATGCCACACCTGACCAGCTAAGGGCGGAAGAGGAATTGCTGAAGACGGTTGAGAAGAATCCTGACGTGCCGTATTTGTTGTATGGCTTGCTGGCGATTCGTGCTGAGGCACCGATCTTGAAGCCGGAACTTCCGATGGCTCGGAAGCTGGTGTCGATGGCGCCGGATTTCCCTCCCTATCAGCATCTACTAGGTCACTATGAGTGGCGATGTGGGAATCATGATCTCGCGCAGGCTGCTTTTGGCAGGGCTGCCGATTTGTACGCCGCATGGATGAAATCGATCGACGTCCCGGCGGCCCGGTGTCCGGGTTGGACGAAAGCGGTTTGTTATCGTGCGGTGGCCTTTTCTTCCAAGGGTGACTACAAGCGGGCTTTGGAGATTGCGGACGAGGTCGGGAAGATCGAGGTGACTCCAGAGCTGGCGTCGACCGATGGTGGGCGCTTGTTGCTGTGGGAGGCTAAAACGCTGACGGTGCGGATCCTGATGCGTCGCTCGGCGGCAGGTGATCTGAGTCGTGCCTTGAAAACGCTGCCAACGATTGAGGAGGCGGCGGAGTATGGAAACAACTCCCTGGCGGTCTGGTCTTACCAGGCTTACTCCTCAGCGCTTGCTGGAAGAATATCGCTCGAACTGGGGAATATCGATGATGCTCGGGAAGTCTCCGAGGACATCAGTAAGCTCGGAGGCCGGTTCGTGCAGACGAGGGAGTTGGCCGCGGGGGCAGGGGAGCGCTCGCATTGGCTCCGGAGCTTCAAGGCCATGGAGGTCCTGGCGAGCGAGCTTCGTGGCTTGACCGCCATGGCGGGACCCGCCGATGGAATTGGCAGCGCTTTCAACTGGTATCAGGCCGCTGCGGATCGGCAGAAGCTTGCGAGCTTGATGATGCCGCCCGCGATTCTGATTCCGATGGAATTACGGCTTGGAGAGTACTACATGGCCCGTCGCGACTGGACGACGGCGATCGAAGTCATGATTGCAGGTCAGCATCGCTGGCCGAACGACTGGGAGCTTCTTCACCAGCTCCAGATCGCCTTTCACAAAGCGGGCATGAAGGCGGATGCCGAGGATGTGGAGCGGAGATTGAAGAAGCTCAAGGCTGACTAGGGACTCAGGAACTCGCGACGGTATCACGATCAATCCCACGCAGGGAGAAGACGCGAAGTATGGTGTCCTCGATGAGATTGTTCGGGCACGAGGCACCGGCTGTGATACCGACCACGATGTTCTCGGCTCCCAACAGATCCTCAGGGTAGCTGCTGGCGATCTCGGACTTCTCAGTGAGATCGAAGTGAATCACTTCTTCAAGGGAGTCGAGGCATTCCGCATTTCTGATGAAGAAAGTCGGGAGTTCCTGCTCGGCGATTTCCACGAGGTGGGTGGTGTTCGAACTGTTGTAGCCGCCCACAACCAAGAGCATGTCCATCGGTTTGCGCAGCATTTCGAACAGGGCGTCCTGGCGCTCCTGGGTGGCACCGCAGATGGTGTCGAAAACCTTGAAGCGCTCTTCCGTGGTATCACGGTCGATGACGGCTTGACGAACCCGACGCTGGATCTCCTCGGTTTCGCTCTTGAGCATGGTGGTTTGATTGGCAACCCCAACGCTTTTGAGATGGATTTCAGGATCAAATCCCGGCGACAAGGAATCCTTGAAGCGCTCGTAGAATGCTTCGCGATCACCGCCTTCGCGGATGTAGCCGCAGAGAAAATCGGTGTCTTCGAGGGTCAGGACGATCACGTAGTGGCCGGTGCCATCGTCGCCCAGGGCTCGTGAAGCGGTTGCTGCGGTCTCCTCGTGTCCAGCCTTGCCATGGATGATCGAGGTCATGCCCTCCTTGGCGTAGGTGCGAACCCGACGCCAGACCTTCATCACGTCGCCGCAGGTCGTATCAACCACGTAGCATCCGCGTTCGGCGATCTTATCCATGAAAGAGGTTGGAGCACCAAAGGCGGGAACGATCACGACATCCTCCTCGTCGAGCCGGTCATAGTCGTCGGAGATTTCCTTCCAAGGAAGGGAGACGATACCCATATCGACGAGTTGGCGGTTGACCTCTGGGTTGTGGATGATTTCACCGATGAGGAAGATCCGCTGGTCCGGGAAAACCCGGCGGGCGGCATAGGCGAGGTCGATGGCGCGTTCGACGCCGTAGCAGAACCCGAACTGCTGGGCGAGTCGCACGGTGGTCCCGCCGATCACCAGCTCTCCGCCGTTGTTGCGGATCTTTTCGACGACGGAAGAGCGATAGTGGGCTTCGACTTCGGCGGTGACCTTGGCCATCACATCAGGACGGCGGACGTTGACGCGGGCGCGCTTGGTTTTGGGTGCGGAATCGGTCATGGCAGGAGTGTGGGGCGGTGAAGCTTCGACTTGAAGCGCTAAACTTCAAGCCGAACTGCCGCGGGCTTTCGATGGCCTGCTGTGAATGGGGAGGGCAAGCAGGAAAAAGAGCCCGAGGGCGATCAGTTCCAGCCAGATGATGTAGCCGGGATGAGGGCCGAGTTGGTCGAGGAGGCTGGGATTGTCGGGCTTTTTCGCGAGGAAGCCGTAGTTGGTATCGAGGATGAGGTTGGCGACGACGGCGACGACGACATACACGTTGAGCCATGCGAAAGCCTTGATCGGCGAGCGCCAGAGTGGGGACTCGATCCGCCATCCGCTGACAACCGGCAGGTAAATGGCGGCCGTGATGACGGCGAAGTGGTGAATGAAGAACGAGAAGGCGGCGGGATGAGGGAAGCCGATTTCGATGGCGGGCGTGAGAATGCCCTGGATGGTTCCGGCGAGGCCCCAGAAGTAGGTGAGCAGGGTGAGTGTCCGGTTTCCGGTGATGAGCGCGAAGCCCGCGAGAAAGGCGGCGATGTCGCAAAGATGAAGGGGAACCGCATTGTCCATGCCGATCTCGCGGGTGACCTTTGACCAGGCCCACTGGGAGAGGCCGAAGACGGCCAGATTGATGAAGGCGAGGGTGGCCCGGGTGATTTGCTCGCACCTCCCGCCGCGGCGGCCGAGGAGGAGGAAGGCGGCGAGAACCACGGCACCGACGAGCGCGGCCATCCCATGCTGGAAGGAGAAAGGCGCAAAGTCCGGCTCAGGCATGAGGCAGACTGGCACTGAAATCGGACGATGAAAAGCCCGGGGCCGACGGATTGAGTGGCATTGGTTTGCCCGCTTGGGTGAAATTGCAATCAATCATCTGAAGGAGGCGGCGGCCTCTTGCCGTGCATCGGAGCTTGGTGGAAACTACTAGGTTGTTAGTAAATATATTTGGATTACTGGCTCCTAAAGTGAGCCTGCCTGGGCGTCGGGAGAATCCTTCAGGCGGCGCAGGCCGCGCCGGAGGTAGACGTAGCCGGACCAGAGCGTGAAGATGGCGGCGACGATGCAGGGGTAGATGGGATCGAAGGGGACGACGCGGAGCATGACCCAACCGAGGGCGAACATCTGGGTGACGGTGCAAACTTTCCCTGACCAGTGGGGCTTCACTTTGAGCGAGTGATTGGTGTAGTGGAGGATGGCGCAGCCACCGAGAATGATGAAGTCGCGGACGATGACGAGGGCGCTGAACCAGAGAGGGATGCGCCAGCCGTTTTCCCCCCAATCAACGAGGCTGAGGGTGATGATGCCGGTCAGCAGAAGCAGCTTGTCGGCGATGGGATCAATGGTGGCTCCGAACTTGGAGCGTTGATTGAAGCGCCGGGCGATCCAGCCATCGAGTCCGTCACTGGCGGCGGCGGTGATGAAGACACCGAGCGCCCACCAGCGGAGCCATTCCTTGGGATGGCCTTCTTCGATACTCTTGCCGTAGTAGATGGCAAGCACCGCGAAGACCGGGACCAGAAGGATCCGGGCGACGGTGATTTTGCTGGCGAAGGTCATTCACCAGCAGGGAAACACAATTCGCTGGAAAAAGCGAGCTGCCACTGGCGAGTGACTACGGCTTGCCGGGGATCGAGTGGTAGATTTGCTCCAGCGCCATCACGGTATAGGCGGTGACGAGGACCGGGTTGGACTCCATCCAGCGGCCGTTGTCGTTGACCCAACGTCCGTCTTCGCGCTGTTTGGCGAGCAGTTTGCTGGCAAGGTCCTTGCGCCAGTCGGCGCTGCCACCGCCTTCGAGGGGAAGCCGGTCAATGCCGGCGGCCGCCAGGGCTTTCGACATGGCCTGGTAGTAGTAGTAGAGGCCTTCCTGTCCCATGCCCGGATTCTCATCGAGGGTGTAGTTCTTGCCGAGCCACTCCTTGACGGCGACGACGCGTGGATCACCGGGTTCGAGTTTGGCGTAGATTAGTGAGAGGAGACCGGCGTAGGAGATGGAGCCGTAGGAACGAAGAGCGACTCGGCCATCGGGCAATTCCTCTTCGCCAGCCTTGGTTTCGTTTGGACCATAGATGAAGCCACCCTTGTTCTTGGGGTCGTTCGATGCCCATTCGCGATCGTTGGTTTCCTCGAGATTCTGACAGCGAGTCACGAAGGTCAGGGCCGCTTCCCAATTGAGATCCGGTTGATCGCCAAACTTGCCGTCCTCGATCACCTGTTTCGACAGTGCGAGGGCCTCAATGGCGAGGTAGGTGTTAGACAAGTCGGAACGGTCGTTTTTTGACCCGTAACCGATGCCGCCATCATTGGGGTTGTCGGTTTCCTTGGGTTTGTCGATGTCCCATTGCTGGGAAATCAGATGATTCCGGCCACGCACAATGGCGGGTTCGTAGACATCGCGGGCGGCGGAGGTCAGGGCGGTGACGGCGGTAGCGGTGTTGTAGACGCTGAGTCCGCGGTTGTAGATGCCGCCATCTTCCTTCTGTTGGTCGAGCAGCCATTTGAAGCCCTTGTCGATGTATTCGGGGAAGGGTTTCTTGAGGTCGAGCGAGGGGTCGCGGACGGCGGCGGTCAGGGCAAGGGCGGTGAAGGCGGGAAGCTCGGGGTCGTCCCAGTAGCCTTCGGCCTTCTGTTGATCGGCCAGCCAGGCATTGCCGCGGGCAATCGCCTGCTTCATCTCGAACTGAAGGGAGAGGTAGGGATTGTCCGGCGATTCCTGCGCACTTGATTGGGCGATGGTGGCGGCGAGAGCGAATACAACAATGGTTTTCATGGGGATCATTTGGATTCGATAGGTGAGATGATGAGGGTGACGGGCGTGCCGACTTCCGGGACGCGCTTCGGATGAGGCAACCAGACTTCGTCGTTTTCGTTGTCTTTGCCTGAGTAATTGATCATGGCGGCGTTGCTGAGGTAGATGGCGATGATATCTCCGGAGCTCTCGGCAACGAACTTGCCGTCGACGACGAAGGAGCCGCCGTAGACCCAAGGCTCGTTCGCCATCGGTTTCTCGGTGGTGGCGTGGGAAATCAAATCGTTGATGCTGGCACTCTTCGTTTCGCCATCCTGCTTCCACTCGAGTGCGAGTTTGACGCGGGACCCCTTCTTTTCCTCCGGGCTGGCCTCCTCGAACTCACCGCTCAAGCTGCCGTCGTCATCGAGTTTCAGGTAGAGCTCGCGCGATGCCTGGTAGTTCAGCAGCTTGATGGCGATGTTGAGGTTGGTGGCGGAGATGTCGGTGTGCAGAAGCGACTCGTGGATCTTGCCATTGACGTGGACGAGGATGAACTCGAGCAGGCCCTCGGTCATGTTGACTTCAGCAGGGATGCGGATTTCGCGCGTCTTCGGATCGAAAGCGATCTTACCGATGGTCATGGTTCCGTCATCGAGCCGTTTGATCGCGGGCTGGTGCTCGGCGACCGGCTGATCGGGCGCGGGCAGGGTCCGTGGTTCCACGGGCGCGAGTGGAGGCACGGGTTCTTCCGCCCCGAGACAGAGGGGAAGGCAAAACAGGGCAGTAAGGAGTCGATGAATCACTACGGACGAAGCTTCTCCGGGAAAACGGAGAGGTCCAGCGATCTCTTAGGGCTGCGCCATTGATTCGGCGAACTTTTGCCAGGTCAAGCGAGTGATGCGGTATTCCAAGGACTCGTTGATGGGTTCCCCCGGTGAGGGCGAGGAGACGAGGCTGAGGTCGTCACGCAGCGCCAGTTGTGATCCGACCAGCTTGAAGACGGAGGAAAGGATGACCTTTTCGATTTCTTCGGCCGTCTCTGGCGAGGGGGTTTCCACCGAGGCAGGATCTTCGAGCGCTTTGGTCGTGAGCATGACCCGGATTTTGGGGGAAGCGGCGGTGCCCTTGCCCGCTTTTACGATGGAGGAAACCTTGAGCAGCCCGGAGCTGGCCTGATCGATGATCTTGGCGGCATTGTTCGCGGCGCGAACTGAAAGTTTGAGCCGGTCGGCGGGGGCTTCAATGCTGAGGGTGATGGGTGTCGCCAGCTTGGGGTCCTCGTTCCATGGCGGGAGGGTAGCGTGGAGACGGCGGATGGCATTGAGGGCGACCTCGCGCTCTTTTTGCGAAGGCGAGCTACTGTCGAGAACCCGCTCCCAGGCGAGCAGGGCCCAGGTGAGTTGCGTGTCGGACTCAAGTTGAGAGGCGAGATTGACGAAGGAGGTGGCAGGTTTGCCCGCGTGCCCCGTCCAAGCTTCGAGCTTGGGTTCCTTATTCAAGTCACCCACATTGATGGTGGGAATCGGTGGGGGCGGCTCGGGTGGGGGCTTCGGAGGCTTGATCTCGATCGCGACCGGCTCTTCGATCGGTTCGACGGCGAACAGGTCAGAGGGTTGGGCGAGTTCGCCGGCCGCGCGCATGCGGGCAAACGCGATCTGAGTCGGGCTGGGTGGCTTGAGAAAGTTGTAGTCCTTGGTTCCGTGCCACCAGACACCGCCGATCACCGCGAGGCAGAGGAGGAGGACGGCAGGAATGGGAACGCGGCTCACGGCGGTGAAAGTGAAGAAGCCGAGGCCGCTCGCCAAGGGGTCTTT
>NZ_JBATWY010000074.1:0-13953 GCF_049672945.1 Haloferula sp.
TAGGTTACCAACAAGGCCACCACCAAACTCTTCAAAACACCTGCCGCGCTGATCCCGCCACTCATCACATCCGAGGGAATGACCGCCAGCAGCAAGCCGAAGTGCAGCAGGATCAGCGGATAGATCATCGCCTTCAGCGCATCCCGCCTCGCCCGCGCAATCAGATCGAAGTAGTCCGCCAGATGCTTGAACGCCGCACCGAGCTTCCCGCCCTTTTCTCCCGCCGCGATGATCCCGCTCTCCATCTTCGTCAGTTCTCCCACCTGAAAGGATTCCGCAATGCTCTTCCCCTGCCCAAGCCCTGCGAGCAAGTCTTCTAACAACTTTCGCTCGGCACCTGATGGCCGATTCTCCAGCAGCACCGCGGCTGCCTCCTTGATTCCAAAGCCTGCCTCCACCAGCTTCTCCAACTCGACATAGAACAGATGTTTTCGTTTGGATGAAATGCCAGCCACCCCTGAGCAATGACACTCTACTATCACCTCCACCATCCAAAAGTCGTGTCTCACTTGGCCGTCAGAATCGGCAATCCTCGGAATGCCCGATGGAGCCGCTACCTAGATCCAGCCCTACCACTCATCACCGAAATCAGCTGGAAGCAATTGAAAATCAATAACTATTAAGGAAATAGAATTGATTTCTCAAACCCCCGACCTTCTGTACATCTGGACGACATGCTTCCGCCGAGAGTGACGAATTCCCCCTATGCCGAAGACCAGCTTCGAGATAAGGTCGAAAGAGACGCTGATGACTGGGAAGCTCGCAAGACCCTCGCCCGGTTTTTTTATGATCGGGGCGACACGGTCGATGCCGCGAAGCTCATCTGGGACGCTCCCTCGATTCCCAGCGTGGACTTCGAGATTGCCTTCGCTGCCCGGATTTTGGCCAAAGGCATCCCACGCCGGGCGATCCGGCTTCTCAATGCCGTGCTCGAGAACAATCGCGGGCGTGCCGCTCAGAATCTCGGACTCGCCAATGCCCTGCTCCACCACGGCATGGTGATGCAGGCCGCCCGCTTCTATGGCGCCGCCATCGAGGCCGACCCCGAGGGCGACATGCTCAACGCGGACCTCGAGCACTTTCTGCTGTGGATTGACGACAAGGAGAAGCTCTGGGGCGACTTCGAAGGCAAGAAGGACGAGCTCGACGAACTTCCCTGGATGACCCGCAACCCGGAGCAGGCAAGAATCCTGCGGCAGTCCCTGAAGGGTCACACCACGCCGGTGACGGTGAAAAGTGCCCCTCCCATGCACATCGCGAACCTGCCTCCGATTCCGATCGAGGAACCCGCCCACCGCATGTATGTCCAATCCCACCGCATCGGCGAAAAACTCACCCCTCCTCCGGCAGTCACCATTCCGATGGATCGAGTCGCTGAAAAGGACCGGGTCATCGATGAAAAACTGGGAGCCCAGGTGAAAAATCCGGACGGAAAACCCGTCGGGAACCCAATTCTGCAGACGGCCGCAGCAGCTCCCACCAACGGACATCCCAAAATTTCCTTGGTGAAGCCAACACCGACCACGCCAAAACCGAGCCCCGCCGCTCGCTGAAAAGCCTCACCAGGCAAAGACCACCGGCGGGATCACAATCTTAACCCTGCCAGCCCCTTCGTCGGTTTCCGTCTGTTCGATCGCGGTCACCACATCGTCCTCGAACTCGATCACCGTCTTGCCCTTTTCTTCCTGAGTCACATGGGAGAACTGCCTGAAAGTCCGACCCGTGACCGGATCGCGCACGTAGGTGTAGTGGCGGATTTCCTCGTAGTCGACGAATTCCCAGCTGCCACTGCGACCCTTGGCCGTCTGTCTGACCTTCGTCTTGTTGGGTGAACCCAGCGCTCTTCCAGCCTCTTCCAAAGTCATGCCGATCGCCGCCCGATTCTCCTCCACCAGCTTCGCCACCTCCATTTGCCTCTCGTAGAGGCTCTTGAGATTTTCGACGAAGTTCGGATCCTTCGAAGCAAAAGCCCAGGGAGCCACCCAACCGGTCACCTTGTTACCTCCCGTCTGAGCACTCACGCGGTAGGCCCGATCGGTCATCGCCTGCAGAAGCACCTTCTGGTCCTTCACCAGATTGCCCAGCGGCCGTTTGCCCTCCTTGTCGGAGAAAACCTGGGCGGCCTTGATCACCAGCAATTCAATCGGCTTCTCCACGTGCTCTTCGAGGTAAATCACCTCCGGATCGTCGTCCAGCAGCGAGCGCTTGGGCGCGGAATGAACCGCTGCAACCAGCGACATCAGCAGCAATGAGACGACAAACTCCTTTTTCATGGCATCAAGATAAACTCCGGCTCGCGAAACGAAAGGCCACATTTCCGACGCCAAGCAGATCCTCCCTATTCAATCTATTCGTTGCCACCTCTCGAAATGTAGGTAGCTTGGCCGACCATGCCTTTTCCCAAAAATCCCAATCTGCCAGTCCACCCTACGCGATGGCGTGGCGAAGGATTTATTGATTTCTTTAAGTTATCTTGATAAATGAGATCTGTGTCGTCCCCAACTCGCTCCGGCAGTATCCTCGGTTTCCTTGCCATGGCCACCATGGCTTGGCTGGCCTTGGTTCACGGGATCGCCTTCTTTTTCTTCGGTATCTCCCTGGTCGCCGTATGGGTGGTTGTGGGAAGCCTGACCGTCACCTTCGTCGGCATTCTCGCTTATCTTGCATGGGAATTTCGTCGCGCCACCCCCGTCCCAGATGATGAAGGCGAGGTGCCACTTCAGGACGTCAGCCTGCTGATGCTCTCGCGCTCGACACACGGCCCCCGTCCCTTCCATCTGCGCCGGACTCGGACCCGCCTCAGCGGAAAGCATCCGGCCACCGATCGGATCGTCGTCCTTCATCGACCCCCTCACCTCGACCGCCGCGTGAGGAAACCGGCCGAAACGTCACTGGCGGGAATCGCACCTTTGCCGGATTTTCCCGAGAACGAAAGCGGGATCAACCCTTCGGCAAACTGAGCACGAAGCACGCTCCGGGCCGACCTCCGCGATACGAGAGGCTGCCTCCCATCTGCTTGGCCAAGCGACTGGAAAGAGCAAGTCCCAGCCCGACCCCCGGTTTCGATTCCGCCGCCTCTTGGGCGGACTTGTGGAACGCCCGGAAAATCGTCTTGCGATCATCCTCCGGAATCCCGTTTCCCTGATCACACACGCCGATCTCCACCCGGTCACCGACTCCGGCGGCCTTCAACAAGACCTCGTTCGACTTACTGGATATGGCGTACTTGGCGGCATTGTCGATCAGGTTGAAAAGGATGTGCTCCACCGCGGCGGCATCACCCCGGATGGAAAGATCATCCCCCCGATCAATCTTCAGCACCATCCCCGCACCCGCCAACCGATCTTCAAATCGCTCCCGCATCCCATCCAGCAACTCTTCCAACGAATGGCAATTCACCGCCGATCGGGCACTGCCCTTCTCAATCCGAGAAAACGCCAACACGTTCTCGACCATATGAGAGAGCCGATCGGCTTCCCGCCGCAAGGTCTTGTAGTAACCGGACCGCTTCTTTTCGTTGCTCACCGCACCGCTATCCAGCATTTCCGAATAGAGCCTGAATGTCGTTAGTGGCGTCCGCAGTTCATGAGTGACAGCCGAGACGAACGAAGCCCGCCTCTCGCTCAACTTCATGACCGCATGAACCAGCGCCGCTCCGGCGAGCAGCGCCGCACCAGCCGCCACCCAACCAGCCATCAGCGAGCTTACCAAGGGACCTCGCAGTCCGGCAGAGGCCACCGCCTCCTCGCCCGGAACGAGCTTGATCGGAAAGGAGGCCAGCGCCAGAGCATCCGCCACACCCGGCTCAGTAGCCTTCACCTCCGCCGTAGGAAGCAGATCGACCACCTCGTCGGTCAGCATCCGTCGGAATGCAGAAGTATCGAGCCAAGCCCCCTCCATCGCACCGACTCCCCCGCCCTCCGCCACCATGGAACGTATCAGAAACGCCTCTCCGCCAATCCACGCCGGCTGGAACATGCCAGCGGCCGTCAAGGGGGGCTCCATCGGGGAGGCAAGCTGTTGAACGAGACCGGATTTGCCGACCGTGTTGTTGAGCAAGCCACCACGAACCGCCCGCTCCTTGAGATTCGCTTCAAGCTGATAGTCGACACTTTGCCGAGGACCCTTCGCGTCCTCGGTCGCCACCGCAGCGAATGCATTCACTCCCCATTGCGAGCCTCCCTCATCGGCGACCGCACACATCATCTGAAACCGGTTGCCGAATCTCTCCGATGTCGAAAGCAGCTCATTCAATTGCTGAACACGTTCCACGTCATCACTCTCAGTAACGACCTCGCCGCTCGGGATAACTCTGAAGCGGACCTTCACCAGAGGATTTTCCGGAATCAATCCGACCGCCCGACCCGTCCGCTGATTCTCCTCAATCATGAGTGCCGCGGCCACCGAATCCATCCGCCACAGCGAGAGCCTGATCCTTTCCTGCAAGTCCGCACGCGCATCAGCCAGCGTGCGCTCGCGCTCCGCAGCCACCACCTCACGTGTCAGCCAGGCCATCGCACCGAGAATCAATGCCGCACAGACGAACAGGATCGCCCAAACGCCCCAAGCAGACCGCGCCTTCATGATACGACCCTCCATCCCTTTCCTCGAACGGTCACCAGAAAGTCCTGCGCTTTATCCCTCAGCTTCGACCGCAGATGCATGATGTGCATGTCCAGCGTTCGCGTTTCCGTTTTCGCCGGATCCAGACCCCAGACATGACGGAGGATCTCATCGCGCGAAACCACCCGACCCTTCGCCTCTAACAGATATCTCAACAGCTCCCCCTCCCGCTCCGAAAGAGCCTCTTCCACACCGTCCTCGAAAGCGATACGACCTTCCGAGAAATCCACCTCACCTCCGGGAATCATCCGTTTATCCTCAGGTGCCGCCCGTTCGCAGGTCCTCCGCAGCACCGCCTCGACTCGTGCCAGCAGCTCGCGCACGCTGAAAGGCTTCATCACATAATCATCGGCCCCGAGCTCCAAGCCGCGCACCCGGTCGTGCTCCTCACCCCGTGCCGAAAGGATGATCACCGGCTGGCCGGCTCGCTTCTTCTTCAACTCTGCCAGAATCGAAAATCCGTCGCGCCCCGGCATGACCAGATCCAGAAGCAAGAGGCGGTAGCTCGCTCCGAGTGCCATTCTCAGACCTTCATCCCCATCACCTGCCTCCAAAGTACGATAACCGGCGTATTCCAAAGCATCCACCACCCCGCGCCTCACCGCCGCGTCATCCTCGATCACCAGTATCGTCGTCTCTCCCACAATCTGATTCCACCTTACCTGCTCCCCTCCCTCAAGGCCGCACTTCCAGCAAAGCGGATCCTTGTCTTCCTGATATCCAGAAACGGCTTCAGCTCGTAGACGTTTTCATAGCCGTAAGCATGCAGGTTGATAAAAGTCGGCACGTTCAGTGCCACCGGTGCCGCCTTGCCAATGAACAGCTCGGGCTCGTTGTCGAAGTTGTTGTTGCAGTAAATCAATATCCTCGTCGACTTGTCGGGAATCAGGCGCTCCAAATCCTTCGCCGAGAAATCGGAAAAATTGAGATGAATCGCCCCCTCCACGTGAAGCTTCTCAAACTTGTCACGACTTCGGGTATCCAGAATCACGGTTCCTTCCTCCTTTGCCATCTTCAAGAATACCTCCTCGCTCACCCTTCGCGCCTCCCTCACCTCCTGCAAATCGAGCGTCAGCTTCAAGAAACCGGGGTAATCAATATGCGGATTTCCTTCGTCGGCCCTGAGGACCGCACCAAAAACCAGGCAAACAGTCAGAACACGCTTCATGGCCGAAAGCTTCTCACAAAATGGCCCAGCCGTCCGTAAACCCTGTGTAAAATCGCCGGCTACCGTCCGCCTTCCTGAATGTCTCCAAGCTCGTATGCCTCGACCAACTCCTCCAGGACCCGGATCTGCTCGCGAATGCGGCATCCCTCTTCCGTATCCCCCACCAATCTCGGTCGATCATACTCACGCAGAAGCGTCCGGGTCGGAATGAGATCCTCCCCGTCGCGCACGGCAGCAATGGGATCAGGGAAGGCATGATGCTCCGCAAGGATTTCACCTTCCGGCGCCAGAATGAGTGTGAACCCACGATCTCCGTAGGCCTCGGAAAAGGCACCGTCAATGGTCACCGCGTTGCCTCCCTTTTTCAAAGGACTCTCCCCGGCCTCCACTTTGACCGGCACGTGCCCGTTGACGATGATACCCCCCTCCGCGACGCCCATTTGCTGGCAGATCCGATCGCAGAATTCGAAATCGTGAATCCACTTGAACCACGGGTTCTTGATCTCCTTGTGGGTTGACTTGTCAGCCACAAAATAGGTCTCAAAAGTTGCCATTCGATCTTTGCCAAACAAAGGCGATCGCGGCCCTGCCCAGAGATAGTAGAGCCAGTCCTTGTCATCGTCCGAAGCGCGGGTCCCCGCACGGAATGCCCGCTTGATGACCTTATTGAGTGCTTCGAACTGCTCCGGCCCGCGGCACTCCTTGCCATCGATGCTCAGCGGCAAGTACTCGCCCTCCTCATCGACCGCCAGGCAGGCGTGGAAGATCACCGCCCGATCCCGCACCAGCGCCATTTGCCCACGCTCCGCCATCCACTGCATGTGCTGCCAAAGGCGGGGTGAAGTGATGAACGACTCTCTCAGGCGGTCGATGCACTGCTGTTCATCATCGGAAAGTCGGTTCGGATCCTTCGGGTCAATCGTCGGAAGATAGGTATCGCGCATCGGGAAGACCCCGTCCTTCAACTCCACCGTTCCCGTTTTGAAGTCGATCTTTCGCAAAAGGTTGCGGTCATCCATTTCCCACTCCGGATGGCGCTCGACCAACTGCCCCTCAAGCTTGAACTGCAAAACCGCCACCGCCTTGTGCATCCGAGCGATCAGCAAAGGGTCGCGTTCACCCGTGCGCTTTGAAACAAAGTGCTCCGCCGGGTCATCGGCATAGGCGGTATTGGCCAGCTGCTCCAATGCCTTCGTCAACAAACCATAGCCTTCTTCGAGCTGATAGAGTCGGCGATAGCGAAGCGAGATTCTCAGCACCAGCGCAATTAATGCCTCCTGACCGAGACAGGCACCCATCCAACTCACGTCATGATTTCCCCAAATCAGGGAGACGTTCGGAATCGGTAAAAGATAGTCCACCACTCGGTCAAGCCGGGGACCTCGATCACCCAGATCACCTGCCACCACCAGTTCTTCGGCCGTCAGATTCCGGATGAAGCGCGAAGCATTGCGAATCGCCGGAAACGCCAACCTCCGCTTCACCATTTCACGAAGCTGCACTTCGAGAAACACGCTGGCATGCCCACCCGCCGGATAGTTCAAGAGCACCTCAAACAACTCGCGATGTTCTTTAGGTGCCATCAACTTGACGGTCTTGCGCCGTCGGTTCCGGATCATCACACGAATCAAGTCAAACTGACGCGTCAGGGTCGCCAAGGCCCACTGATAACTCTCTTCCTCATCGACAAGGGCCTCCGACTTAATCTGAAGGATCTCGGCGGGATAGTAGAGTACGTTGAGGAATTCCCGGAACTCTTCATCGCTCAGCGATTCCTTGAACAACTCCTCAACCAGCGGACGCAGCCGCCCGGACGCATTGTTGATCACATGCCGCAGCTTCTTTGCCTCCCCGTGAATGTCGGAGATCACATGAATCACCCCCTTCGGCAATTCGAGTTGAGCCTTCAAGGCGGCAATTTCCGATACTGCCGATTCAATCGTCGGAAATCGCTCTCCCAAAACACGGTGCACCCACTCGGACATGAGCAAATTTGAGACACAGATCCCAAGATACCCAACTCCTTGATGGAATGCGTGTCCTTTTCTTGAGGAGGGGCCCCCTTGGGGGAGAACCATGACGGCGGAGGTGTATTCCGCATTTCACCACGCACGTCACAGGACACCGATGGCCAGCAACTCACGTGAAGGCACGCCAGTGGTATGCTTTGGCGGCAGGGAGCCTGATCGTGGAGAGCGGCCGGTCCCGCCGTGGCTTGCGGAACGCAGCGAAGGAGCAAGCATTCCGAGCCGGGAACCGGAGGCGATTCGCTTCGACTGCTTACGCCGTAGACGAAATAGCGTGTGCTCGTTTTCCGGGACCGACCCTTTTTAGATTTTCCGGGACCGACCCTTTTTAGACCCTTTTTAGAGACCCTTTTCATTTCAGGGACCGACCCTTTTCACTTCAGAGCAGAAACCGGGGTTTGTGTGGAATGGCGCTGCTTCCAGGCCGATCTCTAGGTCCTGCCACCCTCCCAGAGGTCGCATGGGAAACCCTCCAGCTTAGCGCTCTTTGATCTCGAAGCGATAAAAGAGCTGATCTTCAGTCGCGGGTCCGCTCCTCTCCTGAAGGGTTGCGGGATTTCTTGGAAGCCCGTCGTTCATCGGCACATCCCAGTAGTCCCAGGTGATCAGGTCGTCCGAACGGAGAATCCGGACGGATCGATTACCCAGCGCAAAATAGTCCATCGTCACCTCTCCGTTCGCCAAACCGAACTCAGCTTGCCACTGGCTGGAGGCAGCCAGGGGATCGGTGTTGGTGGACCACTCGAACTCATTGGTTCTGGTGTCGCCGTCGGGATTGGCTGTTTTCTCGCCCTCCGGAGAAGTGAGGTTGCCGAAGTGAAACATACGCCAGTCGTCGTAGTTCGTGTAAGGCTGCACCTCGCTGGTGATCCAATCCGCGACCAACTGAGCGCCTTCAAGATCGACCACATCGCTCGCCAGGGGAGGCATTCGGGTATACCCGTTCGCGCCGGCAATCCGGTTGTAGAGAATCGATTGATCCACGGCTCCGGGGTCCACAAGCAGGTCACCCACGTTGATGGGTGCGTCGGAAGGAACGGCGTTGACGAGCCCGGCCTGATCCAGCGTGAGATGATAGCGCCCGTCCCAATCGCCTCCGCCCGTTGCTCCGTCCTTGTGACAGTAGGCACAGTTCACATCGAGATAAGAGCGCACCCGGGCTTCGAGCGAATATTCGTCCTCGCTGGGCTTCACATGCCGTTCCTGCTCGGAGGCATCACCAACGAACCCGGTCACATAACCGGCAAGCTGCAGGCGATCGAGGTAGTTCCCGGATACTCCGTTCATCGATCCCTGAATGTTCAACTGCCGGGTATTGAAGGAAAGGGAGTGCCCTGCTTGAGGCGTGTGGCAGACCATGCACGCGGATCGGGACGGGATGTTCCAAGTCACCGTGTCTGGACTCCCATCGATCATAATATCGACAGGAAAGCTCTCACCATTCGAATCTGCAAGATCGGCTTCGGTCTGGGTTCCGCTGTTCTGGTTGTTCCAGCGATAGGATACGCCATAGGCTCCGGTGCTGTTTCGAACCAGAAACCGTGTTTCCAGACGCGTCCGCGGAGAGTTGGTCACCGGCCTCCGATCCGTGAAGTTCTGTCCGTTGATGGAACGTGTGAAGGTCTCCCACTCGGTCGGGTAGTCGAAGTGCTTGGCCCAGATCATTCCCGCGGGGTAAGTCCATGAATCGGTGGCCGAGAAGCCCATCGTGTCGGCCTCATCCTCGATGACGAACCAGCGCTTCTTCTCGGCATGGTCCGACCAGAACCGCAAGTTGGGGATGTAATCATGGCCGCCCGGGTTCGCCGTCAGGGTGGTCAGATCCGCGAAGAAATTGATGTCGCTCAAGGTATTGGGAAACCCTTGATCAGTTGACTGGGCGACCACCCGCTTGATGCCCCCACCCCGACTCAAGATGAGAATGTCGTCCGTTTCCGGATCTGGTTCAAAGCCGACGATCTGGGTGTCGCCGCCCAAACGCTGAATCCCCGCACCGGGCGCGGGTGTGGCGACGGAAGGATCCACCGCCCAAACGTTTCCCGCTGCAAAGTCTCCGAAAATGTGGTGTCCTGTGAGCGCGGGAATGGCCGTCCCTTGGTAGAGATAGCCTGCTGTCACGGAGTTTCCGACAAAGGCCCCTCCGCCGTGCCCATATTCCCAATACGGGCCCCACAGGGTGGCAGCCGCTTCAGCGGCGCCATTGATCAACTGACCACTCCGGATTCCTGGCTGGCTACCCTCCCGCCATGCCCAACCACCGTTGTCGCCGAACTGAAAGACGTTGAGCTCCTCGGTGTCGGCCCGGCCAACATCGCCCACCCAGATTTCATCCACCGTGCCATTGCCGTCGCGATCCTCGGGGGAAAGCTGCCACGGATTGCGCACTCCCATCACCACGATCTCGGTGCGAATCGTTCCCAGCGCGCTGCTGTAGTCGATGCCATTGAAGGATCCGTTCCATGGACCCCCGAGGCTGGTGTGGACGAAGGGATTGTCCGCAGGCACCCGGAAGTGTGCTTCGCCGGTGGTGCCGCCCCCGACCCGCGGAATGTCGCTGTCCTCATTGGGAATCAGGTTTGCGGGGTCCTTGTCGACATCGATTCGAATCACGCAAGAGTAGAGGTCCTTGTCGATCTGTTGTGAATTATCCCAACCATCGCCTTGCGTTCCTTCATCGCCGAAGCCGACGTAAAGGTAGCCGTCGGCCCCGAAGTGTGGGGTGGCGATGGAGTGAATGTTGTCTTGCGAGACCTGGTCGATCAAAACGAGCTCTGAAGAAGCGGTGTAGGGAGCGCTGGTGAGGCAGGTAAAGCGCGAGAGTCGGACGGTGCCGCCATTGTGATCATAGGTGACGTAGATGTAGCCATTGTTTGCCCAATCCGGGTGCGCCGCCACGCCTTTCAATGCGCGCTCGCCCGATTCGGTGATCTGGCCGGTGAGGTCAAGAATCTCGATCTTGTCCGCATTCGTTGGCCCCGCTCCCACGTTGGGAACCATGAACAGGCGTCCTGCGCTCTCGGTGACGAGGAGCTTTCCGCCTCCGCCGGGAATCCCGCAAAAGCCGTGGGGCGTATCGAAGGTCAGACCCGGGAAGGCATTGACGATCGAGATCACGGATGCCGGGGGGGTCTGGGGAAGATTCACATAGTTGGTGTCGAAGCGCTCCGCGGTGCTGAAATCGACGACCACAGTGCCTGGTGCGGCATTGTCCCCTGCAGAATTCGAGACCCGGTAGTTGAATTGGTCCGAGACCGGCGTGCCTGAGGTATGCTCGTAAACAATGCTCCCATCGGGTGAGACGGTCACCGTTCCCGACGTCGGAGGAGCGGTGATGACCACACTTCCCGGCGAGATTTCTCCCTGATCATTTTCGAGAACAAGGATGCGCCCTTTTTGCAAATGCCGCATCGTTGCTTGATCATCGACAACCACGGGTGGTCCGAATTCCAGATCCGCCCAATCATCCACGACCTTCAAGTCATCCCAGTAGACGCCTCCTCCCGAACCCAGTCTCACCGCCGATGACCATTTTCCTCCGGTGTAGGCGCGAGTCACATCTGCAGTTCCCCCGGTTGGGCTCCAAGAGTCCATGCTGTCCGGATCCACAAAAAGACCCACCAGCTGGTTATCGAAGTCGAGCACCGCGATCAGTTTGTAACTCTGTCCAGTGGTCAAGGAGATCCCGCTTGCAGTACTTCCTCCTCCAGGCTCTTCGATTCCCAGTTCATTGTTGCCCGCCAGAAATCCAGGCACCCCGAAAAAGACGCGCTCGTCGCCAAAGTCGTAGGTGCTTATTCCACCCCAAACTCCCGATACTCCGCGTCGCATCGTCACCTGATAGAATACCACGCCCGTGTTGCGGATCGCACCGAGACCTTCGTCGCCTCCTACCCCCGCACTGGGACCGTTGTATTCCCGCAGAGCTCCCCCATTCGTCGTCAGCAATTCGCCTCCCTGCACAGCCACATTTCCCCAAACCAGGTCCCAATCCGAAACGCTGCCGGTGTGAGTCCCCGTCAGCTCATTCCAGTCCCATCCAGTCCCGCCTTGCAGTCCGCCAATGGGAGCATTCGCATAGGCAAAGTCATCCGTGCCGATGACTTCTGCAGTGACTTGAGAAACAGCCCACGCGAGAATCCAGGAAATTGCGACCAGCCGGAAAATCATAGGGGAAACTAGCGGCCCAGAGGGAATCCGAAAGGGCAAATATTGCATAAAATTCCAATCTTGGGCTCCTCACCCTGGGGTCCCCCGGGACCCTTTCATCAATATTCCCAGACCGCCCATTTCACTTCCCCTCCGGCACGACCGTGATCAATCCCTGAGGGACATCAGAGCGCGCCCGGCGAAGTGTCTTTGCATTTAGCCAGTTGCTTACGACAAAAATAGTAGAATCGATCGCCTCCAGGTCCCGGCTCGAAATACTTCCTCCCTCGCTGCGCTCCGCAAGCTACGGCGGGTCAGGCCACGCCTCAATATCAGGCTCCCTTCTCCGCTTCGTTGCTCGGCTCCTGCGGACGGGCGGAGCCGCTGCAAGAGCCCTGAGCTGATACCACCAGGAGTTTCTGTGATACATTCGCCTGTAAATCACCTTGCCATGACTCAGTATCCTCGGCAGCCTCAGCACTGTTCAAATGATTAGCCGACTCTATTCAGCCGCCCTCCGAGGTGTCGACGCCATCGAGGTGGAAGTCGAAGTCAACGCCCACAACTCACAGGAACCCCGTGTGGTCATCGTCGGCTTGCCCGATGCCGCCGTGAGGGAATCTTCCCAGCGGGTGGTTTCGGCCATCACCGCCTCCGCCCTCTCACTGGCCGACGGCGTCAAAACCGTCAACCTCGCCCCGGCTGACTTGAAGAAGGAAGGCCCCTCCTTTGACCTTCCCATCGCCCTCGCCATGGCCGTCGCTGCCGGCAAGACCCCGCTGCCCACCGAGGACTGCTGCATCGTCGGCGAACTCGCCCTCGATGGCACCGTCCGCCCCGTCAAAGGGGTCCTCCCCATCGCCATCGAAGCCAAGTCCCGCGGCCGCACCCGCCTGCTGGTGCCCGAAGCCAATGCGGCCGAAGCCGCTGTCATCGAAGGTATCGATGTTTTTCCCATTCGGAACCTTCACCAAGCCTGGTGCTTTCTCAGCGGCGATGAAGTCATCCCACCCTACCACCTGGATCGCCGCGCCTTCTTCAAAAGCCAATCGACCTACGACGTCGACTTCGATGAAGTCAAAGGTCAGCACCACGTCAAACGCGCGCTCGAAGTAGCCGTCGCCGGCGGCCATAATATCCTGATGACCGGCCCGCCCGGCACCGGCAAGTCGATGCTCGCCAAGCGCCTGCCGACCATCATGCCGACGATGAGCGAACAGGAAGCCATCGATGTCACGAAAATCCACTCGATCTCCGGCTTGCTCGATACGAAGAAAGCCTTTCTCACCACCCGACCCTTCCGCGCCCCCCATCACACCATTTCCGATGCCGGCCTGCTCGGTGGCGGCAGCAATCCCGGCCCCGGTGAAGTCTCGCTCGCCCACCACGGCGTGCTCTTTCTCGACGAGCTCCCGGAATTCCGCCGTCAGACACTCGAGGTCCTACGTCAACCCCTCGAAGATGGCCACGTTACCATTTCCCGCGCCGCCGGCTCGCTGACTTTTCCGGCACGCTTCATGCTCGTCGCCGCATTGAATCCCTGCCCCTGCGGCTACTATGGCGACAGCAAACGCGAATGTCGTTGCTCTCCGCGGCAGATCGAAAACTACCGCCAGCGGATTTCCGGGCCTCTTCTCGACCGGATCGACCTCCACGTGGAAGTCCCCATCGTCGACTACCAGGAGCTCTCGTCCACCGCGAAAGGGGAGAGCTCTGCCGCCATCAGGGAGCGGATTCTTTCGGCTCGAAGTCTCCAGCAGCAGCGTTTCCAAGGAAGCTCGACCCTCACCAACGCGGCCATGGGACCGCGCCAGGTTCGCGCCGCCTGCCAACTGGATTCCGAGAGCTCTTCCTACCTTGAGCAGGCCATGGAAACCCTGAACTTCTCCGCCCGTGCCCACGACCGCATCCTCAAAGTCGCCCGCACCCTCGCCGATCTGGAGGGAACCGACCTCATCGCCCCAAATCACATCCTTGAGGCCATCCAGT
>NZ_JBATWY010000075.1:0-15354 GCF_049672945.1 Haloferula sp.
TGCTGAAGTCGAGAGTCTCCGTAATGGAGCAAACCACTGACTGGAGAGCCGGATGCGGGAGATCCGCCTGTCCGGTTCGGAGGGGGGAGCGGCGCAAACCAATGCGCCGTTCCTACCTCTATCCAGGCTTCGACGAGGATCCAGGCTGCGAGGGCGAGGAGATGGTTGGGTTTCCCGCCGGTGAGCCAGGCACCTTTTTCGAAGTCATGGTAAGAAGGGGGGTGTAGGTTGGATGGATCGCTTTGAATTTCAGTTGACACCTTGATTGTCGGTTTTCCATCTATGGCTTTTTGAAGTTGAGAATTGTCATCACATCGACGCATCAGCGGGTGGACGGTCCGGATGGCGTCAATTACTTCATTTTCGGTTTGGCGGACGAGCTGGTTGGGCGTGGACATGATGTTAGCGTGGTCACCGCGTTGGAATGCGATGTCGAGAAGGTTCGGGAGATGTTCCGGCTGCGTCATACTGTTCCGATCATCTCGCTCACCGAGCACACCAAGCCTGGAGTCCAAAGGGAGCGTCTCAAGGTGTGGGCTGGGCGGGGACGCCGCCAGGTGAGGGCGTTGCGGCCGGATCTGGTGATCATCAACGGCACGCTTCCACTGCGCTTGAGTGACAATGATGCGACGGTCCTTCACGATTGTTGCGACTGGCATCTTGGTCAGCAGCCGCTGGTTTCGAGGTCACTGCATCGGTGGGCCCGCGCTCTGGGGCGCTTCCTCGGCTACCATTTGAGTCGCCACCTGATCTGCACTTGTGGAGAAATCAGCGAAGTCGTCGGCCGTGAGGTGCCGTTTACCGCCCGGAAGTGCAAGGTGATCCCGATCGGGACGCGGATGCAGGAAGTGGTGGCGGTTTCCGAGCGCGAGCGGCTTCTGGTACATATCGGGACCGCCTCCCACAAGAATCCGCTACCTACCTTGAGGGCCTTCGCAAAAATGGAAACTCCGGATGTCAGGCTGGCATTCATGGGTGGCCCTTCGGCCGAACTTGAGGCCGCCGTCTCGAAGCTTGCGCCGGAGATTCGAAGCCGCGTCACGCTCACTGACTTCCTGCCGCGGTCCGAGTTCCTGTCGTTGCTCCAACGGGCCCGCGTGGTGAGTATTCCCTCGGATTATCCGGTGGCGGTATGCTCTCCCAGTGCACTGGAATCCCTGGCCGTGGGCACGCCCGTTGTCTGCTCGGAGAGCATCAGCCAGGACGTCGTCCCTGAAGGAGTCTGCGGTTTTCGCGTCAAGCTGACCAACTACGAGACGGAAGCCGCCAGACATCTTGATGATCTTTTCGGCGATGATGTGCTTTGGCAGACGATGAGCCGACATGCGCAACGCCACAGCGCCCGCTTCTCCTTTGACGAGGTCTCCAGCTGCTACGAAAGACTCCTGCCCGGGATGGTGGCGAAGGAGGAAGGGCCTGCAGTTGCGACCGTGGGGGGATCGTGAGCGGAGTGGGAATCGAGGTTTTTCCGAAGGTTTCAGCTTCTTTTCCTCCTGCTTCGATGGAAAAACCAGAAGGTTTCTCACGTTGATGGGCAGTTCCTCCAATCACCGATGACGTCTTTCTCCCACACCTTGTTTTTGACGCTGGCTGCCTTGATGGCCATGAACCTCACCGTTCCGGGTGCTACCAAATGGAAGGTGGTCACCCCCACCTACCCGACCACCGACGTGGTGGTGGTGGGTTGCAATGTGCTCGACTTCGGGGCCAAGCCAGACGGCCGCACCGATTGCACCGGGCCATTTCAAAAAGCCCTGGATCAGATGGCCGCGGACGGTGGCGGCACGGTCTTCGCGCCGAAAGGGCGCTATGTCTTCCGTGGGAACCTGGTTGTGCCGCGCTCGGTGACCCTGCGCGGGGAATGGAAGGCACCGACGGCCGACGACCGGAGTGTTGAGGGCACGATCCTGATGCCGTACGCCGGCAAGGGCAACTCGGAAGGGACCTCGTTCATCAGGGTCGGTGTCAGTGGCGGGGTGAAGGATCTCTCGATCTGGTATCCCGAACAGTCCGCCGATGACCCGACCCCCTACCCGTTCTGCCTGGAGCAAATCGGCATGGACAACGCCACCTTCGAGAACCTCACCCTGGTCAACCCCTACCTCGGGATTCGTATCGGTCCGCAGGGCAACGAGCTGCACTACATCCACAGGTTCTACGGCACACCGCTCAAGACCGGCATCCGCTATGACTCGACGACCGACATCGGGCGCCTTGAGCAAATCGCATTCTCGCCGTTTTACTGGAGTCAAAGTGGTCTGCCGGACTCCCCGTCGGCTTCTGAGCGGTTCGCCACCTGGCTCAAGAGCAATGCCACTGGCATTCACATGTTGCGTAGCGATTGGGAATATGTCGATGGAGTGAGGATCACCGGCTACCAGACGGGATTCCGGGTGACCGAGGGGGAACGGGGTGCCGCCAACGCCCAGTTCCGCCGCCTCATCATCCGGGACTGCGTCACCGCCCTGTCGGTGGAGAAGACGAACCCCTACGGCATGGTGTTTACCGAGTGCTACTTCGGCGGCTCGGAACACGGCGTGCTGCTCGGCAGCGAGTTTGATTCCGTGGTGATGTTTTCCAACTGCATTCTCGCAAGCAAGGATGCGATCGAGTCCCAAGGTTCCGGGGTGGTTCTGATGGGACAGTGCCGCATTGACGCCGGCGACATCGGCTTGAACCGCGGTAGCCTCTCGCTCGTGGGATCGACCCTCAAGCACCCCGGGAGCAGGATCCTGGTCGGCAAGGACGTGACCGGCGTGGTCATCGCCGACTGCACTTTCGCCGACGGCCGAAACCCGGTGGTGAACCAAGCCGATGAATCGGTGGTGCAGATGTCTGGCCGACCGATCCCCTTGGTGGAAATCCCGGAGTACCCCAAGCGGACCGACCGTGAATTCAAGCCTGCGGGTCCCGGCTTCCAGGTGATCTCACCGGGCAAACGCGGGGACGAGACCCCGCGCATCCAGCAAGCCCTCAACGCCATCGCTGCCGGCGGAGGAGGCACCGTCTTTCTCTCCGGTGGGGACTACCGGATCGAGGGGAACCTGAACGTGCCCACCGGGGTTGAACTCCGCGGCATTCACGACGTGCCCCACCACACCATGGGCGGAGGCAGCATCCTCCATGTCTATCCGAAGAACGATCGTCCGACCGTCACTTTGGAACCGCGCAGCGGACTACGGGGTCTGTCATTCCACCATCCGGAGCAGAGCATGGATGACGTCCGGGAGGACCCGTTCCTGATTCAGGGCCGCGGCGCCGACATTCACATTATCAACGTCAATGCCTCGAATCCCTACCAGTATCTCGATTTCATGACGCACCGCTGTGATAACCACTACGTCAATTACCTTTCCGGTGCCCCGCTCAAGACCGGCATCGCGATCGGCGGCGGATGCCTGAGTGGCGAGGTGCGCAACACGCAGTTCAATCCCCACTACGCCCGCCGTCCGCCCCCGCGCAATCCGCTGTTCAACCCCGGCAAGTTTGGAGACCGCTTGTGGGCCTTCCAGAAGGAGAACCTCGACGCGATCATCGTCGCCGATTGCACCGACCAGTTTCTCCATCAGAACTTCGTCTTCGGATCCCTCTATGGCATCCGTTTCACGAAACAGAAAGGCGCCGGACCCACCAACTGCATCAGTCACGGACACGGCACCGACGGATCGAAGGTCGGCGTCTTCTTCGAGCACGGCAGCGAACGCATCACGATGATCAATTCCGAACTCGTCGCCATGTCCTCCGAAAACAAGACCGCCATCAAGCTTGGCGAGGACTTCGAAGCGGTTGCGATTCTGGTGAATACGATGGTGTGGGGGACACCGGACCTGGTGGCCGAGGTCGCTGGTGGCGTCCTCGCCCTGCAGAATCTCACCGCTACCCGCCATGGCGAAGGTCTTCTTGTCGGCGAGGGCAAGCTTCATGGGACCAACCTCAACTTCCTCGAGCGCAAGGCCGTCAACCTGCAGACCCGAAAGGTGCAGGCTGAGGCCACGTTAACGGGGATCGTCGTTCGCCGCGCCCTGAAGGGTCCGTCGTCAAGTGGCAAGATCAAGTTCGATTTCGTAATCGAACGTCCGTAATGCGTTGATGTCCGCCGCGGAGCGGAGATGCTCGGGCCTCAGTGGGTGACCGCTTCGTAGACCCGATCGAGACCGCTGCGGAGGAGCCAGGCGCGCTCGGTGGCGTCCGTCTTGTCGGCACGTTCGATAAGGCTGCTGAGGGCTTGGCGGACGGCTGGATCGATGGACTCGTCGTTCGCAATGTTGGTCAGGCATTGACGGTAGATATCAGCGCACTTTTCATGATCTCCCTTATTGAAGATCGGTACCCCGCGCTCGATGGCTGCTTCGATTCGATCGCTGGTTGAAGGAGACGTGGCGGCGCGGGATTTGTTCTTTGGCATCGTCTTTTTCTCAGGAAGAAGGACCTTGTCGATGACGTGGATCACTCCGTTGTCACAATCGATGTCGGTCTTGAGGATGGTTGATCCGTTCACCTTGAACGAACCATCCTCGATAGCGAAATCCAATGCCTCGCCGCTGAGAGCGGTTGCCGATTTGGCATTGAGTGCGTCACCGGCGGACACCTTGCCTTTGATCGCATGCGTCGACAGGATCTTCGTCAGTTGCTCACGGTTTTCCTTTTTGAGAAGGGATTCGATGGTTCCCTTTGGCAGGGCGGCAAAAGCTTCATCCGTCGGTGCGAGAATGGTGAGGGGGCCTTCGCTCGAGAGAGCGTCGCTCAATCCTGCAGCCTCGACGGCGGCCAAGAGCGTTTTGAATTTGCCTGCCCTCTTCGCGACGTTGGCAATGTCATTCTTCGGAGCAGGGGGCAGAAGGACGGAGTCGATCACGTGGATGATGCCATTAGAGCCCTTGATGTTGGCGTCGATGAGGGTGGCGTCGTTGACCCGGACGCTGCCCTTTGAGAAAGCGATCGCGAGTTCACCTCCCTGAAGGGTCCCGGCTTTGCCTGCTTTGAGTGCGGTGGAAAGGTCGACGGAATCTGCGATGACGTGGTATTTCAGGATGGCTTGGAGTTTCTCTCGGTTCTCAGGCTTTAGAAGCTCTTCCACGGTGCCTTTCGGGAGTTTTGAGAAGGCCTTGTCCGTGGGAGCGAAGACGGTGAATGGTCCGTCGCCGCTGAGTGCTTCGACGAGCTTTGCCTCGCCGAGTGCCGTGGCCAAAGTTTTGAAACGTCCGTCAGCGACTGCGAGGCTGACGATGCTGTTGGACTGAGGTTTTTCGCCATTTTCGCCATAGGTCCGGATCCAATCGACTTCGAGTTCGAAGGGACCGGTTTTTTTATCTCCAAGCAGAAGTCCAAGGCGCTGAATTTTGGCGGGATCGAACTTCTCATTCTTGAGTTTCATCCCGCGGAAGCTCCCTTCGAATTGGTCGAAGGGAATCTTCACTTCCGTCCACTTGCCTTTTTTGGTGCGGAACTCATTGGTGAAGGAAACCTCCATCCCGCGGAACCTGGCATCGGTGCCAAGACGCATCTGGTAGCTGCGGCCGTCGCCTTTGACGCGGGCGATCAGACCTTTCGCATCGCTGAGATCCAGCTCAAGGTCTCCGGTGCGGATCGATGAAAAGCCTCCGTTGTTTTCGAGGGAAAGCGTTCCGCTGAAACGCAGGATGCCGGACTTGCTGATCTCCAGTTTGCCTTTGGACAGGCCTCCCATGACACCATCATCGACGACTTGCCAATCGAGCTGGCTGGCTTCCTTCCGGTCGAATTCAGCCACCGAATTCCTTGTTGCGGCGGCAGCAAATGATGCGGCGGCGAGCGAGCTCATGGCCAAGCATAGGAGCGTAAGATCTTTTCTCATGGTCCGAACGATAGCTCGGAAACGGCCTGCGCCAGCGGAAATTTGTGGAGAGAGCTGGGAGGCCTAGAAACGCGATGGTTTTTCTTCAGTCAGTTCGCTCAGGGCGGGCTTTCCAGCTTCCCTGGGTCAGGTCGGGTCGCTGCTGGTTGAAGACATTGTAGACGTGGTTGGCGAAGTTGGCTCCGGCCTCGGCGTAGAGGTTGAAGGCGGTGTCGACACCGAGCGCACGAAGTTGCTGGATCTCCTCGTTGAATTTGCCGGAGGCGGCGACGACGCCTGCGAAATCGTGACGATTGAGGGTCTCGATCGCATGAATGTTGGCGCTGTGCTTTGGCATGGTCAGGACCACGAGGTCGATGTCATCGCGAGGTCGGACCTTTTCCCAGAAGTCGGAATCGGTGGCGTCGGCGAGCATCACGTTGCGCTCGGCTTCGCGGTGGATGGCGACGGATTTCGGGTCGCGATCGAAGCCGATGACTCTTCCGGGAAAGCGCTGTTCCAGGGCGTGGTAGACAGCGAGCCCGACGCGGCCCATGCCGAAGATGGCGATCTGCTCGCCCTTTTCGCGGATGGGGAGGTCGTCGGGGTGGCGGCCTTTGGTCTGGAAACGTTTGAGCCAGTCGCTGATCGGATCGTAGAGCTTTTCAGCACGTCGATTCAGCGGGGCGACGATCAGGAAACTGATCGACAGGGCGATGGCCATGGCGACCAGCCAGTCGGGGCCGATCCAACCCTTGCCCACTCCCAGCGCCATGACGATCAGGCCGAATTCACTGTAGGTCGAAAGGGTCATGGCGCTCATCCAGGCGGTGCGCGCCCGGAGATGGAAGCGGGTCAGGAGCAGGAAGAAAGCGACGCTCTTGATCGGAAGGAGGAGGATCATGAACCCCGCCCAACCAAGACTCATCCACGAAACGCCTCCCTCCAGGCCGACTTGCAGGAAGAAGCCGACAAGCAGCAGGTCGGTGATTCCGTTCAGGGATTTTCCCAATTCTTTCGAAGCCGGATGGTAGCCGACGAGGATGCCGACGAAGAGCGCTCCGAGGTCTGATTTCAATCCCACCGCCTCGAAGCCCGCGGCCCCAACCACTACAGCCATGAAGAGTCCACAAAGGGTGACGAGTTCCCCATGGCCGCTGCGACCGAGCAGCCAGCCGAGTGCGGGGCGGGCGGCGATCAGCGCGGCGATGACTGCAATCGACCAAGGCGAGGGGATTTTGCCGGTCGAAAAGGTGAGAAAAAGGACTGCGAGGATGTCCTGCATGATCAGGATGCCGATCGAGATCCGCCCGTGCATCGATCCCATGTCGCCATTTTCCGAGAGGCTTTTTACCGCGAAGACGGTGCTGGAAAAACTCATCCCAAAGGCGAGTAGCAGTGCCGTCGACCAATCGAGGCCGGCCGCCCTGCCGACCAGGACCGAGACGCCGAGCAGGATTGGCGTGAAGAGCCCGATGATGAGCGAGGCGTGGATGCTGGTGCCTGCCCAGATTTCGGGGCGGGCGAGGCTGCGGACCCGGAGCTTCAGGCCAATGCTGAACAGCAGCAGGGTGACGCCAAGATCCGAAATGATCCGAAGGGCTTCGCCGCCGGTCTGGCCGAAAGCCTGAAGGATAAAGCCCGCTAACAGAAAGCCGACGAGGGGAGGGAGTCGAAGCCGCTGAGCGGCTAATCCGAAGACAAAAGCAGTGCCGATTAGAAGAACGTCCATGTTTAGGGGAAGTGACAACGATCGATCTGCCAATTGGCGGGCCAATCTACGGATCCCGCGTTAGCACGAACCGCACCGATGCCAACCCTTTAGCCGGAGAAAGTCCCCGGGGCTCCTTAGAGGCCTACTCCGGAATGCCGAGGTCGACCGTTCCTTTGGAAAGGAATTTAACGCCGCTGACTTCGGTGAAGCGCATCTGTTCGCCGATTTTTCCATCCTCCATTTTAAAGGTGCGATGTCCGCTGGCGAGTTTGACCCCGTCGACATCCTGAAGCTCGTCGAGCGTCAGGAACTTTTCGGGTCCCGGTCCGTTCGGGGCGACCAGTTTGCTGGTAACGATGTAGTAGGCACCTCTGGTCAGCTTGGTTTCCGGATCGATCAGCAGCACGTAGTAGTCGTCGGGCGAATCGCCAGCTTCCTCGGTGTAGGTGATTTTCACCTGAGTGTAGTCCTTGCCTTCGAAGGTCATGGGCTCGTCGAGCCGCTCGAAAATCGCATTCTCGTCATTGAAGACGAAAGGGATCCCAATGAAGTAGAAGGGGGTAAGGGCCCAGAACTGATGGGGCGGCGAGAACTCGGCGTCGGCGGGACGGATCCATGATTCGCCGCCACTGATGCCGAAAGTGATGTCCTTGCCCACCACTTCGTGAGCCACGTCCAGCGTCGTGACGTCGACCGTCTGAACCGTATCGACGATGGCCTCAGGGCCCTTGTCGCTCATGTGGTAGGTCCATTGGAATTGGAGCTGCCCATTGTCATACCATCTTTCTTTGCCGCCATGAGCCTCGATGGATTCCATCACCAGATCCCGCGCCGGGTTGGTGTCGGTGGTGGATTCGCTTTCCGGTGGGCTGCAGCTGCTAGCGAGGAGTCCGAGCACCGAGATGCCGATGAGGCTGAGGTCTTTCATGGCGGACGGTTCCATATGACCCCGAGACGGCAAGGGGCAATTTCGCCATCTGGCATTCTGGAGGATCTCTGCCATCTTGGCACCATGAAAGTTGTCATCTCCCTGCTGCTCATGGTCAGTCCCATTCTTGCCGACCAGAAGGTAAGAGACTTCTGGTTCGCTGGGGCGGAGATCAGTTCCTTTGAATTGTCTCAGTCGCGATATGGGCAGAACCATCCGGGTCACGCCGAGCTGATCTTTGTGACCGAGCCCTTTCTCGTCGACGAGCTGGTCAAGAATGAGAGCGGGAAAGCAGGTTCGACCGATGTGCTCAAACTCAATGCCCTGACGACTTTCAATACCGGCTTCTATTCGTATCGGACGATGACCAGCACTTTCCGCCCCATTGATCTGGCAAAGTTTCCGCATGCGCTGAAGTCGACGACTTCGATTCAGGATTGGTGTGGTCAAGCCTTCCAGCAGTTTGGTTTCAAGGGGAATTCGTGGGAAGTGGAGCTTCGATCCTATTTTGAAAAGGCGGGGGATCAGAATTTCACGCTTCCCGGAACTTATCTTGAGGACGAGCTGTGGGTGACGCTTCGTCTCGATCCCGAAAAGCTCCCGGTGGGCAAGGTGTCGGTGATTCCGGGGGCGGTCTTTACTCGCTTTGCGCATCAGCCGATCCGCGCGTCCGAAGCCGCGGCTTCACTCGAAACGGAGGGAAGCACTTCGGTCTACACCCTCGGCTATGCGGACCTGGGACGGAAGCTGAGTATTCGTTTCGATGCGGAGTTTCCCCATGTGATCCGCGAATGGACCGAGGAAACGAAAACGGGGACGACCAGGGCGACACTCAAGAAAAGGATGATGAACGTCGATTACTGGAATCTTAGTAAACCTTCGGACGCGTCCTTGCGTAAGAAGCTCGGTCTCGAGCCCGTCGCGGATTGATCGACCCTTTCTCGCCGATCAAGGAGCCGGATCGGTGCTTCAGTCGTCGTTGGGATTCCTGATGATTGTGTTGGTCCGTTACGGAGCCGGGGTTGACCAGCTCTCCACAGCAAATATGGTGACCTGATGGAAAGCTCGCATCTTGATGGGGATTTGGATCCCAAAGAGGCGGGGCGCAATGCATCGGAAATGCTGCCATCCTTGTATGAGGATCTTCGAAAGCTCGCGTTGCGGAAAATGGCTGGCGAGTCGCCCGGGCAGACCATTGGCGCGACGGCGCTCGTTCATGAGGCCTATCTCAAGATCACAAGAAGCCAGGAAGATGATTGCTGGGACAATCGGGGTCACTTTTATACGGCGGTTGGAGAGGCGATGCGGCGGATCCTGATCGATCGGGCCCGGCGGAAGAAAGCGGTCCGGCATGGTGGGGAGTGGGTGCGGACCGAACTCGACAGCATCAATGCTCCGGCGATCACTCCCGACAAACCCGAGGAGCTGCTCGCGCTCGACGAGGCTCTTTCCGAACTCGCGGCCGAGGACCCCCGCAAGGCCAGGCTGGTCGAACTCCGCTATTTTGTCGGTTTGAGCGTGGAAGAAGCCGCCGAGATTCTCGAGATCTCAACGGCGACCGCCAAACGTGACTGGGCCTTTGCCCGTGCCTGGTTGCACCACGCAGTCGGCGAAAAACTGAAGGGATGAACATGCATCATCCGGGAACATCGGGTGATCCCATTCGATCCGAAATCTCGCGTTTAAGGAAAGCCCCATGATGAAAGAAGCCCGGATTTTCTCCGAAGCCCTCGACCGATCCTTGGGAGAGCGGGGAGAATATTTGCGTGAGGCCTGTGGCGGCGACGATTCCTTGCGACGGAAGGTCGAGATGCTCCTGAGCGAACATGAAGAGGGATCCGGTCTTCTTGACGAGCCGCTTGAAGGGCTTGATCAGCAGCTTCTCTCCCTAGGCATCTCAGGGGAGCATCAGCCACCTTCTGCGAATTCCGGGATGTCCGATGATGGCACCCGGATCCTCTATTTTGGCGAATACGAACTCCAGGGGGAGATCGCGCGTGGTGCCATGGGAGTGGTCTACCGAGCCTATCAGACTTCGCTGAAACGGATCGTGGCGGTGAAGATGATCCGCTCGAACATGCTCGCCAACGAGGACGACGTGGCGCGCTTCCGTACGGAAGCCGAAGCCGCCGGTTCGTTGGATCATCCCAACATCGTGCCCATTTACGAAGTCGGTGAGTTCGAAGGGCAGCACTATTTCAGCATGAAGCTCATCGAGGGGGACACCCTCCGCGAGCACCTCGAAGACCTTCAACAGAATCCGAGGCAAACCGCCACCCTCATGGCCAAGGTCGCAGCTGCGATTCATGCCGCCCATCAACGAGGAACGCTGCACCGCGACCTCAAACCCAGCAACATCCTCATCGATGCGGACGGCGAACCCCATGTCACCGACTTCGGCCTCGCCAAACAGATGGAGAGTGTGAGTTCGGCCACGCTGTCGGGCCAGCTCATCGGGACACCCAGCTACATGGCTCCCGAGCAGGCGGAAAATGTCAAGGATGTCACCACTGCCGCAGACATCTACGGCCTCGGAGCGATGTTCTACGAACTCCTCACCGGGGTGCCTCCGCACCGGGGCGATTCCATCATGGAGACGCTCAAGCTCATCTCAGAACAGGAGCCCGAGCCTCCCAGCAAGCACAACCCCGGGGTTGATCGTGATCTCCAAACGATCGCCATGAAGTGCCTCGAAAGAGATCCCGCCAAACGATTCCTCTCGGCGAGGCAATTGGCCGACGATCTCGAACGCTGGTTGCGAGGTGAACCCATCCATGCGCGCCCGGTGGGCGCTGCGGAATGGGCGGTGAAATGGATGAAGCGGAAACCGGCACAGGCGACCGCCGCCCTTTTGGGGGTCTTGTTGCTGCTCATGCTTGGCATCGGTGGTCCGCTGGTGGCCCTTCGTCAAACGAGTCTCAAGAACGACGCGGTCAAAGCGACGGACATTGCCGAGCAACGGGCGGAATCCCTGCGCAAGCAGATGTATGCCTTCGAAATGATCGCCGCATCTGGTGAAGCCGCGACCCCTGACGGAATCCCAAAGATCGAACGCTGGATTCCCGAACCCGATTCCGAACTCGCAGACCTCCGTGGCTGGGAGTGGTACTATGCAAGATCGGTCAAGGATGCTCCGCTCGCTCACTACGACACCCATCGTAGTTCCCCGGCCTTTGCTTGGAGTGAAAAGAACGGAGTCCTGCTGCTGCTGGATGGCAGCCACACCCTGTCGGAGTGGGAGTTTTCAACGGGACGAATCCTCAATCTGGGGCGGATGCCCGCCAAGGTGGATTCCTTCGAAACCGTTCCCGGCACCGATGAAATCAAGCTGTTCTCCGGCAGCAAGAAGATGCGCAAATCCCTGAGCAGCGGCGAGGAGACCGTGGTTTTCGAGATTCCGCATGAGGACTACAGCAGCGCTTGGAGCCCCACGGAAGACCGCTTGGCTTTCCTCAGCGAGCGCAGTCCCGAACTGAAAAACAACAGCATCCTGAGGATCTGGTCTCAAGGTGAGGCTTGGAACGAGGTTCCCTCGGTCGAACTGAATGGGGCTTCGTCGAGCAACATCGCCTGGAGCCACGACGGAGAACGCTTCGCGATCGCGATCGAACCTTTTGGCAGCCTCGCCATCTATCACGCGGCGACAGGCAAGAGTGAGGGCATCCGGAATGTCACCGGTAGAATTACCGGCATGCAGACGCTGGCGTGGAGTCCGAACGGTGATCTGATTGCGATGGTCTCCGAAGATGGTGAAATTTTTGTGGTGCGCAGAGACGGCCTTCTGCCTCCTGAGGGGTGGAGCACGGTCTCTTCTTCTGGCTCCGTGAATGTCCTGGCGTGGAGTCCTGATGGAACGCGGCTGGTGAGCGGGGGAGACGATCGGATTGTTCGAGTCTGGGACATCAACACGGGCAAGGAAGTCCTCTCTTTTCGCGGTCATACGGACTCCATCACGACCCTCGCCTGGAGTCCGGACGGCCAGTGGATCGCATCGGGTCAGCGTGGCGGCATGGTGCGTATTTGGAATGCGGCTGAGGACAGTCGCCCATTGCGCCTCCAGATCGAACCGCCGCTTTCGCCAAACACTCTGGCGTGGAACCCTGAGAACGATCACATCGCCATCGCGGCCAACCAGGAATGGGCCTACACCGGAGTCGTCCTGGAATTGCCCACCCGCCAGATCCAGAACCACCCCGGGTTCTTTGTGAAAAATGTGGCTTGGAACCCTGACGGAACACGACTCGCCGCCGCGCGCTTGGATGGAGCGGGCGACCACCTCGAAGTCTGGGAAAGGTCGAGCGGCAAGCGCCTTTGGGGAGAGGGCCCCGGGAGCTCGCAAATCGCCTGGGCTCCCGATGGGAAAACCCTCGCGGCGATGGTCTACGAAGGTGATCTCCTGCTATACGACGGCGAGGATGGATCCGTCCTCCGGATGATCAAGGCGCTCTCTCCCGATCAACGGACCGAACGCCCGACGCACCAGTTTCGCTTCAGCCCCGATGGAGCGACGCTGGCCTGGGGTCAGGCGGCGGGAAGTCTCGCTTTCTTCGACCCCGGCACAGGAAAGCTTCAGCGCGAACTGCAGGGACACACTGCCCGCGTCAACGTGGTCGACTGGAGCCGCGATGGCGCCAGGATTGCCACCGCCTCTGAAGACCACACCGTCCGCATCTGGAACGTCGCGAGCGGCGATACCGAAGTGACCATGCTCGGCCACTCCGCCTCCGTGCTCGACCTCCGCTGGAGCCCCGACAACACACGCCTCGCCACCGCCTCACTCGATGGAACCGTGCGGCTTTGGAACCCCGCGACCGGAGCCGAAATGGCCCGCTACGCTTGTCCCGCCGCGATGCGCAGCATCGACTGGAGTCCCGATGGCACCCGGCTCATGGCAGGCGGTGACGACGGGATCGTCTTGTTTGATGCTCGGCGCGGATTCCAGGTCGAAGCGCAAGCGCGCTTTCAAGATCACGCCAAAGAAGGGGGGTGGGACGCGGCGACTGATCAGGCCAAACAACTGCTCGATCGTTCTTCTAACAAGGACCAAGCCCGCTGGGCGCAGACCGGATGGTGGTATCGACACGGCAAGGAATCAGACACCCAACCTCCGAATGCTCCCTTTGATGGCAAGTGCTCGGAATGGAAGCAGGATGAACAGAACAGCTCGCCATCGCGGATCGACCTCGAAGGGCTCCTTGGCGAGTGCGGTGATCAACCCGCCTGGCTGACGACCCGCGTCTTCTCACCCCGGGAACAATCCATCCGCCTGGAGGTTTCCGGACCCGGAGAGGTGCCGGTCTGGCAAGCGATGCAGCAGATCCAAGAGGCCGACCGCATCACGCTTCAAGAAGGTTGGAATACCTTCAGTCTCCGCCTATCCGACTGGAATTCCGGGGATCTCATGAACGTCACACTGCTTCCCGAGTAGTTTTTCTCAGTCGCCGGAAAGTCCTGAAAAGGAGCCTGTTTCGTCATTGTTAGAAAGAATTCGGCAATTTCTTCGATTCGATGATCCCACCCTCGCGGAAATCTCGCGTGGTAGGATAGATGAATTTTTCTGCGATATCCGTTTTCTCCGGCCAGAAATGCCACTGGCTCGGATTGCTGGTTCTGCTTTGCGCCCAGGCCCACGCCGCTCCGACCATCACGAGTTTCAAGATCATTGGTCCTAACATCGAAATTGTGGTCGAAAACGTGCCCGCTGCCGAGGAGCTGCGGATCCAGACATCCGGCGCGATGAATACCTGGCCCAAGCTCATTGGTTCGACCGTCACCAATAACGGCGGTGGGAAGTTTACCTTCACTGCTCCCAAGCCCTCCGCCACCAAGGCATTCTACCGGGCCATTTCCATCCAGCTGGGTGCCGGCGTCGACCCGGATGGCGACGGACTCCCGACCGCGTTGGAAAGTACGGAAGGCTCGGACTTCGCCCTTTTCGACACCGACGACGACGGCTTTTCCGACGGGGTGGAATATGCCTACGGCACCGACCCGCTCGATCCTGACAGCAAACCGGTGTTTGTGGATCTTCCGACCGTTAACTTCGTGCTGGCCCATTCCACGGCCTCGGAAGGCTCAGGCCCGCACCAGATGCAAATCGAATTTGATCGTCCATACAGCGGCCTGGTGAACTATGCGGTGAACGATCTCGGCAACACCACGGTCGGAACCGACTTCACCCTCGGTGCGAACGCGACGTCGACGTCCGGTTCCATCTCGATGAACGGCACGTCTGCCTTCATTCCTCTAACAGTCATCAATGACGATGTGGTCAGTGGCCAGCGTGCAGTCATCATTGATATCAAACCCAATGGGGAAGAATATTTTCTAGGCGGTCGGTTTACCCACATCGTCATCATCGAGGACAACGACGCCTGGTGGACGGGATCACTGATTCCCGCCTCGGGAGAGAACGATGGCCGGACCTTCCGCTTGAAGATCGCCGACACGGGAGCGGGAGTCACCGCAACCTTCGGTGCCGGTGCCGGTGAGGATGGCTTGCCAGTTCCGGATGTGGAAGCCGGTGGCGGTGCTCCGGCCATTGGTGCCACCAGCAATTCAAGCTCGATCATTCCTGATGGCAGTTGGCCGGCGGTCGTCAATGCCGCGAGTAGTTCCCGCTTCAGTGTGGTCTCACCCGAACTCCCGGTTCCTCCCGGGAGCCTCTTTCCCAACGATCAGATCCGACGGGTGCTTTCTTTGAATGCCCAGCCTTCGCTGAACGCTCCCGGCCGCCCGCACATCCTTGGTGGGGTTCGCTATCTTGGCGACTACACGGAAAGCCTTGCCAGCAGCTCGGGCGCGTCGCTCGCCAGCTTCCCCGGGAGCTTCATTCTTGTTCGTGATATTCCTTCACCGCTGCCGGTGCTTTCCAAACTCGTTCCTGCTGCGCCATGAGCC